>NZ_JBEZJP010000055.1:0-29313 GCF_040653175.1 Actinomadura sp. NPDC048032 | reverse complement strand
CTCGTCGCGGGACGAGGCGACCGAGACCGCCACGGCGACGAGGGCGGTCAGGGCGAGCACGACCGCGCCCTGCGCCAGGACGGCCGCCAGGTCCCGCGCCCGCGCCGAGCAGCAGCAGGACCCGTCCGAGCACCGCGTGGTCGATCCCCGTCCGGTGCTCGATGGGCGGGATATGGACGATCCACATTCCCAGCAGGAAACCGGCCAGGGTGAAGTAGGCGAAGGTGGCGAGCCGGGCCGCCCGCAGTGAACCGCCCGTCCCGGCGGCGGCGCCGGTCATACGAGCCTGACCTCCACGCCGGCGTCCCGCAGCCGTGCGACGGCGGGGCCGGGGGCGGACCGGTCGGTGATCACCATGTCGAGGGCGGTGGCCGGGCAGACGAGGCCGAGGCCGCTGCGCCCGAACTTGGAACCGTCGCAGACCGCGACCGTGCGGCGGGCCGCCGCGATCGCCGCGCGCTTGACCGGGACCTCGTCCAGGTCGTGCGCCGTCAGCCCGTGCTCGGCCGACAGCCCGCACACGCCGAGGACGGCGGTGTCCACGCGCAGCGCGGCGAGCGAGGCCTCGGCGAGCGGCCCGGTGAAGGCCAGCGCCCCGGGCGTGGTCCGCCCGCCCGGGACCAGCAGCCGGATCTGCGCGGCCCCGCTGAGGGCGTTGGCGGCGTGCAGGTCCAGGGGGACGACGGTGAGCCGCCGCCCGGCGATCGTGCGGGCGACGGTCAGGGCGGTGGTCCCGGCGTCCAGGACGACGGCCTCGCCGTCGGCGAGGAGCCCGTCGACCTCGGCGGCGATCCGCCGCTTGGTCTCGGCCGCCTCGTGCTCGCGGACGGCGAAGGGCATCGCCTCGCCGCGCAGCAGCAGGCTCACCGCGCCGCCCCGCACCCGGCGCAGCACGCCCCGCTCGGCGAGCACGTCGAGGTCGCGCCGGATGGTCATCTCCGACGCGCCGGTCTCGTCGGCCAGGTCCGTCACGCTCACGCGCTCGGTGGTCCGCAACCGCTCGATGAGCATGTCCACCCGTTTCGAACTTTCCATGTGTTCAATCAATCAGATTGGGTGTTAGATAGTCAATCGAGACCTGAGGAGCCGCCATGCCATGGATCGTCTTCGACTACGCCGGTGTGATCAGCGCGTCCCCGCCCGTGGGCGCCGGGGCGCTGCTGCCCGAGACGGTGGAGGCGCCGCCCGCGCGGTTCTGGCCGGTGTACTGGGCGCACCGGCAGCCCTACGACCTGGGCGCCGTGACCGCCGAGGAGTTCTGGCGGGAGGTGTGCGGTGAGCTGGACGTGCCGCTGGACGACGACCTGGTCCACGTGCTGGTGGCCCTGGACGTCCGCACGTGGGCGCACGTCAACGAGGACACCGTCGCCCTGCTGAGGGAGCTGGCCGGGCGCGGCACGCCGCTCGCCCTGCTGTCGAACGCGCCCGTCGAGCTGGCCCGCATGGTGGACGGGCGGTCCTGGGCGTCGCTGTTCCGGCACCGGCTGTACAGCGCCGACCTGGGGCTGGCCAAGCCCGCGCCGGAGATCTTCCACGAGCTGACCGGCCGGCTCGGCGCGGCCCCGGGCGAGGTCGTGTTCGTGGACGACCGCGAGGAGAACGTGCGGGCGGCCAGGATGCTCGGGATCCGCGCCGTGCACTTCACGGGTGTCGCGCGGCTGCGCGCCGACCTGGACCGCGTCGCGGGGTGAGCACGGGTCAGGACGGGGCGGGCGGCGGGTTCTCCTGCGGCCACAGGCCGCGCGAGGCCATCACGTCGCGGAGGGTGACCAGCTCGTCGGTCATGATGCCGTCGATGCCGAGGTCCAGGAGGCGCTTCATGGTGGCGGCGTCGTTGACCGTCCAGGCGTGGACCTGCAGCCCGAGCCGGTGGGCGTGGTCGACGAACGCCTCGGTGACGAAGGGGACGGGGCCGAGGCCGTAGGGCACCTGGGCGCAGGCGACGCCGGTGGCGGCGAGGCGGACGAGCTTGGCGGTGGGGCCCCCGATGGACTTGGCGCGCAGCGCCATCAGGCCGCGGGGGCCGAGCGCCATGCACACCTCGCGGTCGGTGAACTCGGGGAGCCGGGCGCGCATCTGCGCCAGCCGGCGGGTGGAGAACGACGTGATGCACACGCGGTTCCACGCGCCGGTGCGGCGGAGCGTCTCGGCGAGCGGCCCGATGACGGGGGCGTCCTTCAGGTCGATGTTGACGCGCGCCTCGGGGAAGGAGCCGAGGACGTCCTCGAGGCGGGGGATGGGCTCGGTGCCGCCGATGCGGGCCTTGGCGACCTCGGCGTAGGGGAGCCGGGCGATGGTGCCGGTGCGGTCGGTGACCCGGTCGAGGGTGCGGTCGTGGAAGGCGACCACGACGCCGTCGGCGGTGGCGTGGGCGTCGGTCTCCAGGTAGCGGTAGCCGAGGTCGGTGGCGCGCTGGAACGCGGCCATCGAGTTCTCCGGTCGTCCGGCCGCGCCGCCTCGGTGGGCGAAGGGGATCGGGCCGGGGTGGTCGAGGAATTCGTACGAGCGCCGCACCCGTCCGATTATGGCCGACGGCGCCGCCCGATTTGACCTTACTGCGTAAAGGGCGGGGGCGGGGTCGGGACTGCTAGCGTCGGCGCCGCAATCGATCAGCGAGGGAGCACGAGCATGGCGGACGTGAACGACTACCGGGCGACCTTCGAGCTGGTGGACGTGGACGGCGACGGCTACATCTCGACGGCGGAGCTGAAGAACCTGATGACCCGGCTCGGGCAGGACGCCGACGAGACCCGCGTCGTCGAGGTGGTCGTGGCCGCCGACGCCAACCGGGACGGCAAGATCTCCCTGGAGGAGTTCACCGCGCTGATGGAGCGGACCTCCCGGTGACGGCGGCGGCCGCGCGGGTCACCGCGCCCGGCGCCGCAGCTTGAGGGCGTTGTCGGTGCGGGTCATGGTGCGTCCGTCGGGCGCGGTCTGGACGCGCTCGTGCTCGTCGCTGCGCAGGACCTCCCAGTCGCCCTCCGGCAGGGCGAGCGACTCGAAGACCTCGTCGGGCGTGGGCAGGTGCACTCCCGGGTGCGCGTCGGGGTCCCACGGCGGGGGCCCGGCGTGCCCGGCGACGAGCAGGATCCCGCCGGGCGCGACGGCGGCCGCGGCGGCCCGCAGGACCTCCTCGCGCGGCATGTCGGCGGGGGAGTGCAGGAACTGCGCCGAGACCAGGTCGTAGGAGCCCTCGGGGAACGAGACGGCCAGATCGCGGCGCTGCCAGTCGACGCGGTCGGCGACGCCGGCCTCCTCGGCGTGGCCGGCGGCGCGTTCGAGCGCCACGCCGGAGATGTCGACGGCGGTGACGCGCCAGCCTCGGCGCGCGAGCCAGACGGCGTCGGCGCCCTCGCCGCATCCGAGGTCCAGGGCGGTGCCGGGCTCCAGGTCGGCGGCCTCCTGCACGAGGACGGCGTTGGGTTCGCCGCTCCACATGTGGTGGTGTTCGGCGTAGCGGGAGTCCCAGTACTGCTGGTGGGTGGTGTCGTCCATGCTTCGATCGTGCGCGGTGACCCCGCCCGGAGGCGAACCGTGTTGCCGTTTCGGCAATGTGAGCAGGGCGAGGGGGACCAGGACGGCCGGGGCCGCGGCGACGGCGTAGCAGGCCGGGAGCGGCAGCGCGTCCAGGGGTGTGGGGGTCGTCCCCCCACAAGGAGCAGAGATGAGTAGCGTTGGAGCTGTGGAGGGGCGTCTCCTTCGCAGTGCGGGAATGAGCAGCGCGAACCCTCCGGGGGTCACCGTGGGTGGGCGTCCTGTGACGGGGATCTTCGTAATCGGGCCAATGGGGCCACCAAAAGCCGGGAAGACACTTGCGCAAGGGGCCCACACTTGTGTGGACTGTCCGGCAAACACCGCACAGGTGCGGACGGGCCACCCGTCCCGGGGGGCCGAGAGCCATACGGGCACGGACCGTGCGGACTGACGACAATGGGAGGACTTTCGTGAGCGCGACCGCGGGTCAGGCGCAGTCTGAGCGCAGCCTGGCCGAACGGCTCGGCCTGAAGGCGGGCCAGGTGGTGCAGGAGATCGGCTACGACGAGGACGTCGACGAGGAGCTCCGCCGCTCCGTCGAGGAGCTCACGGGGAACGAGCTGGTCGACGAGGACTACGAGGACGTGGTCGACATCGTGCTGCTGTGGTGGCGCGAGGAGGACGGTGACCTGTTCGAGGGCCTGACCGATGCCATGATCCCGCTGACCGGGGGCGGCAACATCTGGCTGCTGACGCCGAAGGCGGGCCGCGACGGGCACGTCGAGCCGAGCGACATCGGCGAGGCCGCGCAGACCGCCGGCCTCTCGCAGACCAGCAGCGTCAGCGCCGCCAGGGAGTGGTCCGGCACGCGGCTCGTCGCACCCAAGGGCCACAAGTAGAGCCGGGGCTGGAGACGATTTGTCGGTCAACGTAGGCGACGCCGCGCCGGACTTCGAACTGAAGGACCAGCACGGCGCGCCGGTGAAGCTGTCGGACTTCCGCGGCGGCAAGAACGTGATGCTGGTGTTCTATCCGCTGGCGTTCAGCGGCGTCTGCACGGGAGAGCTGTGCGCGCTGCGCGACGAGCTGTCGAGCCTCGTCGCGGGGGCCGGCGCCGACGTGCAGGTGCTCGCGGTCTCGGTCGACTCGATGTTCGCGCTGCGGGCCTGGTCCGACCAGGAGGGCTTCAGCTTCCCGCTGCTGGCCGACTTCTGGCCGCACGGCGGGACGGCGCAGCGCTACGGCGTGTTCGACGAGGCCAAGGGCGTGGCGCTGCGCGGCACCTTCATCATCGACACCGAGGGCGTGGTCCGCTGGAAGGTCGTGAACGCGATCCCGGACGCACGCGACATCGACGAGTACCGCAAGGCGCTCGCCGGGCTCTGAGCTGAACGGACCGGTTCCGGCACACCTCACGGCCCTCGGGACCGGGTGGCCGGAACCGGCCCCCGCACCCCTGGAGGTGTGATGCCCTGCTTCCGCTGCGGGGCGCGGCAGACCGACCCCGTGCGCGGCGCGAGCCCGTGGAAGCGCGGGGTCCGGGCGGACCACCAGGTCCTGATCTGCCCCGGGTGCCAGGCCGTCCACGACTGGGCGGACGCCCTGGACCGCTGCTCGGAGTGCGGCTCGGCCGCGCTGGTGTGCCGGCTCGGCGAGGTGGAGTGCCGCGACTGCGGCCACACCCGTGACGCCGTCCGGGACGAGCCGGGCACGGCCGATCTCGTGCATTCGGGCGCCCAGCCTCCCGCCGACGGCGGCCTCTCCGAGGAGGTCGCGGCGGCGCTGTCGCGCGTCCTGAAACGAGGCCCGGCCGCCTGAGGGGCGCGCCGTCCCGCCGGACGGAGGATCCGACGTGGCCTGACCTGGCCCTTCACCGGGCATATCGGGCTTGACGCGGCATTTTGCCCGGTGCCACGCTTCGCGAATGCCGATCGTGCTGATGCGCCTGGTGCACCGGATCACCGGGCGGACGTGGCGCGCGCCCGCGCTCGTCCTCCTCACGGCCTTCGCGGTGGGCTGGCTGCTCATCGCGGTGTTCGAGGAACCGGGCGCCGACATCAAGAAGCCCCACCAGTACATCTGGTACTTCCTGGTCAGCGGCACGACCACCGGCTACGGCGATCTGTCCCCGACCACGGTCGGCGGCCGGGTCGGCGGCGTGCTCATCATGGTCGCCGGGCTCACCGCCGGGCTGGTGATGTTCGCCGAGCTGACGCTCTGGATGGGGAAGGGACGCATGATGAGGGCCAACGGCCAGGCGCGGCTGCACCGGCGGCGGCACATCGTGATCGTCGGTTACGAGCGGGAGGGGCTGGTCGCCATCATCCGCCAGCTGCGCGGCGACCCGCAGTTCGCGAAGACGCCGGTCGTGACCGTCTTCTGGCCGGGCGAGCTGGCGGGGGAGAACCCCGACCCGGAGCTGTACGACGTCGTCGCGTTCGACGACACCGCCTTCGAGCGGGCGTGCCTGGAGCAGGCGCGGACGGTCCTGGTGGTCGGCCGCACCGACGACGAGACGGTGCGGGTGATGCTGACCGTCGAGGCCTACCTGCGGCGCAACGGCGACCCGGCCGTCCACCTGCTGGCGGGGGTGCGCGACGGCGGCCGGCGGGCCGAGATCACCGAGGCCCTCCGGCTGGTCGGCGAGAACATCGAGCCGGTCGACATCGACGATCCCGCGGTGACCGCGGTCGCGATCCGCAACCCGGGCATCGCCGCGATCTACCACAACCTGGCCAGCACGCTCGACAGCGACGGCACCCTCTACCGCGTGGACATCCCCGAGGACGCCGGCGAGTGGGCCCGCCTGGACGTGGCGATCTCCCTGCTGCGCCGGGGGAGCACGCTCCTCGCGGTGGGCGACTCGCACCGTCCGGACGCCCGCTTCCGCCTGGCGCCCGCCCCCGACGAGAGGGTCCGCGGCGGCCAGTCGCTGGCGGTCGTCGCCACCCACCGCCCCGAGATCCCCTGGCACGAGCTGTAGGGGCCGGGAGGACGCCCCTCGCGCCCGCTGAGGGCGCCCTCCCGGCTGCCGCGGGCGTGCGGCCCAGGGCACAGGTCCAGGCCCCGGGGCCTCCCCGCACGCACGCGGAGTCTCATGTGCGTCTCTTGTGGGGCGACCCCCCACAGCCTCCTTTTGCTTTGCTCATGCTGCTTGGCGCTGGTCGGCGTCCAGCAGGTGGTACAGCAGCAGCAACTGGGTGATGGCGAGCGGGTCGCTGGTGCCGGTGTCGCCGATGCGGCCGAGGGCGTCCGGGTCGGGCAGGGCGGTGCCGGCCCGAGGGCCCAGGCGCTCCCAGATGGCCTTCTTGACCACCTGCGACTCCTCCGGCGAGACGTATCCGTGGACGTGCAGCGCGTCCACGGGGCGGCCGTCGGTGTCGCGGTGGAGGCGCAGGTGCAGGGCGGTCCCGGTGTCGCCGGGCCCGCTCTCCAGGACGTCGGCGAGCTCGGGGTGGTCGATGGTGGGGCGCAGCAGCAGCTCGGCCGACAGCGGGGTGCCGGGCGGGTCGAGGCGCCCGGCGACGGGCGCGAACCGGACGACGATGTCGGCGTGCTTGCGCTGCGGGCGGATGTAGGCGGCGCTCTCGGGCTCGCGGCGCGCCAGCTCCGCCTTCACCTGCTCGGGGCTGTAGCCGCGCTTGTCGCAGTCGCGCCTGACCTTCCAGGAGTGGCGCAGCGGCTCGGGCGGGTCGAGGTAGACGGTGATGTCGAAGCAGGCCCGCGCGAGCCGCGTGTGCAGCGGGAGCAGCCCCTCGACGATCACGAAGTCGCGGGGCTCGACCAGTTCCGGCCGGACGAGCCCGCCGGTCGCGTGGTCGTAGACCGGCTTCAGGATCGGCTCGCCCATCGACAGCAGCTGGAGGTGCTGCTCCATGATGTCGATGTGGTTGCAGTCGGGGTGCAGGGCCGTGAACGGCTTCCCGGCCCGCTCGGCGCGGTCGTAGCGGTGGTAGTCGTCCACGCAGACCGCCGTCATCCGGTCCGCCCCCAGGCACCGCACAAGCCCCCTGGTCAGGGTGGTCTTGCCCGCCGCGCTGTCCCCCGCGATGGCGAGCATGACGGGGCGGCGGCCCGACCCGCGCGCCCGGAGCATATGCACGATCCGATGGGGCACTGACTCCTCCGTCCTGCGGAATCCGGTTTTCGCTGTGCAGCGTAGGCCGGTCGGCGCGGCGGCTCGTCCCCCATTCAGGGGAGAGCGGGGGTGAAACCGCGGGAGGCCCGTCCCGATGGGGGCTACTGGTGAGTAGCTTTGGTTGTTATCGTGCCGGGATGGGTGTCCCCGTACGCGTCGTCCTGGTCGACGACCACGAGATGATCCTCGCCGGGCTGACCGCGATGCTGGCCGGGTTCTCCGGCCGGGTGCGCGTCGTCGGGCAGGCGGGGACGGGGGACGAGGCGGCCCGGCTGGTCACCGCGCTGCGCCCGGACGTCGTCCTGCTGGACGTGCGGCTCGGCCCCGAGAGCGGCCTCGACCTGTGCCGCCTGATCACCGGGCGCGTCCCGGAGGCCCGCGTGGTGTTCCTGTCGGTGTACGACGACGAGCAGTACGTCTTCGAGGCGCTGCGCGCGGGGGCGGGCGGCTACCTGCTCAAGCGGGTCGACGGGCCGGAGCTGGTCCGGCGGCTGGAGGAGGTGGCGCAGGGCGAGACGGTCATCGACCCGACGCTCGCCGGGCGGATGGCGGTGACCGCGGCGCGGCTGACCCGGGGCGAGTTCTGGCCGGGCGCCAACCGCGGCCTCACCCAGCGCGAGAGCGAGGTGCTGTCGCTGCTGGTGGGGGGCCTGTCGAACAAGGCGATCGCCGCGCGCCTCGTGCTCAGCGAGGAGACGGTCAAGAGCCACCTGCGCGCCCTGTACCGCAAGCTGGAGGTGGCCGACCGGTCGGCGGCGATCGCCGTCGCGCTGCGCGAGGGACTGTTCCGGTGACCGGCCCGCGGCCGCTCGAACTGCTCGCCGGGCGCGGGAGCGACCTGCTCGTGCGCGTCGCCGGCGTGGCCTGCTCCGACCGCGAGCTGCCGCGGATGGCCGAGAAGCTGGCCGAACTCGTCGTGCGGTCCGCGCGGGCGCTGACGTTCTGCGACGTGTACGTCCTGGACGACGAGGAGCGCGTCCTGGAATGGCGGGGCGCGCCCGTCCCGCTGGGGGAGGGCGAGGTCGGCCGGGTCGCCGCCCACGGCCGCGCCCGCGCCCACCCGGACGGGCGGGGCGCCGCGATCCCCGTGCACGGCGACGGCATCGTGATCGCCGTCGTGGACGTCCGGTCCGCCGGGCCGTGCCCGCCCGACGACGTCGCGCTCGCCACCGCGCTCGCGGGGCTGTTCGCCCCGGTGCTGTCGTCGTGCCGGCGGCTGCGGACCGCGCGCGAGCGCGAGCACGCGGCCGAGCGGTTCGCCGAGCGGGCCGTCGAGGCGCAGGAGGCCGAGCGGTCGCGGCTGAGCCGGGAGATCCACGACGGCATCGCCCAGCGGCTCGCCAGCCTCGGCTTCCACCTGTCGGCGGCCGAGCGGGCGCTGCCCGAGCACCATCCCGAGGGGCTGGCGCAGATCATGATGGCGCGCCGGCTGTGCGAGCTGGCGGCGGCCGAGACCCGCGCGGCGATCGGGGGGCTGCGCCCGCCCGTCCTGGACGACCTCGGCCTGTCGGCGGCCCTCGCCACCCTGGCCCGGGAGGCCGGGGACGGCTCCGCCGCGCGGGGCGTGCTCGACGTGACGGTGACCGTCGAGGGCGAACTGGAGGACGAACTGCCCGACCACGTCCAGACCGCGCTGTACCGGATCGCGCAGGAGGCGGTCGGCAACAGCCTGCGGCACGCGTCCGCGAGCCGCGTCGACCTGCTGCTGGAGCACTCCAGCGACCGGGTCCGGCTGGAGGTGGCCGACGACGGGTGCGGCTTCTCGATGCGGGACGTCCTCGCGCGGGGCGGCCGGGGACGCCGCCCCGACTCCTACGGGCTGCGCGGCATGCGGGAGCGCGCCGAACTGCTCGGCGGGCGGGTCGCGGTCACGAGCCGCCCCGGCGTCGGGACGACCGTCGAGGCCGTCATCCCCATCCCCGGCCGCGGCCGGGGATGAGGCCGCGCCGTCTCTGGGGCCGCGCCGTCTCTGGGGCCGCGCCGTCTCTGGGGCCGCGCCGTCTCTGAGGAGCCGGTGCTCAGCCCGCGTCGAGGACGCGGAAGGTGATCCCGGCCTTGACGAGCCGGTCGACCAGCGCGTCGCCCATCGCGGCGGCCGTCGTGACCTGCCCGGACGTCGCGGGCAGGTCGTCGTGGGCGAGGCACAGCGCCGACTCGGCGAGCATCTTCGCCGTCTCCGTGTATCCGGGGTCGCCGCCCGCGACCTCGGTCACGACGCGCCTCCCGCCGCCCTCCCCGACGAACTTCACGCTGAACCAATTGCGGGCGCGCCGCTCCTCGGACGGCCCATCGCCGGGCGTGCGGAGCCGCAGCAGGAGGCTGCGGGTCGGGGGGAGTGCGGCGAGGGCGAGCAGGGCGCCCGAGCCCGCCGCCATCCCCGCCGCGGTGGCGAGCCGCTTGACCGCGACGTAGTGGCCGTAGGAGAAGTCGGGGCCGTACCGGTCGAGGGCCGCGGCCGACCGGACCACGATCTGCGGGTCGATGGTGGGCAGCGGCAGCGTCCAGCCGCCCCCGACACGGGCCTTCGGCGCCGGGCGCCGCGAGATCCGCACGCTGCGCCCGGCGGGAGGCTCCTCCACCTTGCGGCGCTCGCGCTCGGCGCGCAACATGCCGGCGGCGTCGCCGAAGATGCCGACGGCCGAGTGCAGGGTGCCGCCCGAAGCGTCCCCGCGCACCCGCAGGAACCCCTCGACGTGCAGGGGGACACCCTCCGGGAGCTGCTTGACCGTGAAGTACACGCCGAGGTCGTGCGGGATGGAGTCGAACCCGCAGGCGTGCACGATGCGGGCCCCGCTGCGCACTGCGGCGTCGTGGTACTTCACGTACATCCGGTCCACGAAGGTGGGCTCGCCGGTGAGGTCGACGTAGTCCGTCCCGGCGCGCGCGCACGCCGCCACCAGGGGCTCGCCGTACTTCACGTAGGGGCCGACCGTCGTGATGACGACCCGCGCCGACTCCGCGATCTGCTCGATCGACGCCGCGTCGGTGGTGTCGGCGTGCAGCAGCGGCAGCTCGGCGCACGCCGGGTCCAGCTCGGCCAGCCGGTCGCGCACGGCCGCCAGCTTCGCCTGGTTGCGCCCCGCCAGCGCCCAGCGCGTGCCGGGATCGGCGTGCCGGGCGAGGTACTCGGCGGTGAGGGCGCCGGTGAAGCCGGTGGCGCCGAACAGGACGACGTCGTACGGGAGGTCGGCGGTCATGAAGGCCCCTTTCACGGTTCCGAACACGATTCTGACGCGATCGGGGCCGTTCATGCGCGCCGCAGCGCCGATGTGAGGGACCGCACTGTGAGAGATGGCGCTGTGAGAGATGGCGCTGTGAGGGACCGCACCGTGAGGACCGCGTGGGGAAGACCGCACCTGTGAGGACGGCGTGGTGAAGACCGCCTGGTGAAGACCGCGTTGTGAAGACCGCACCTGCGAAGGGCCGTGCTCCTCTAGGGTTGCTCCGATGATGCGGATGGTGGGGGTATGACGGGGCTCGCCGTGGCGATGGACGTCGTCGCCGCGGGCTTCCTCCTGAGCTTCGTGGTCCTGCTGACGCGCCGGAGCGCCGCCCCGTCCGGCGAGGGCGGGCGGTCGGTCGCGATGATCCTGATCGCGGTCAGCCTGGCCCTGCTGTCGGTATCCCTGTGGAGCCTGCCGTGATCACCGGGGAGCCTGCCGTGATCACTGTGGAGCCGTAGCCGCAGCGGGCCGCCAGCCGGGCGCCTCCAGCAGGTGCCGGACGAACAGCAGCGTCGTCGCGGTCGGCGCCGCGCCCGCCACCGCGTGCCACGGCCGGTCCAGCGGCATCCCCGGCGCGTCGATCACCACGAGCCGCCCGGCGTCCAGCTCCGCGCCGACGGCGTCCCGCGAGACCAGCGCCGCGCCGAGCCCGGCCGCCGCGCCCGCGATCACGGCGCCGTTGGAGCCGAGCACGAGCCGCGGCGGCGCCGCCTCCCGCTCGGCCAGGTAGGCGTCCGCGCTCGCCCGCGTCCCCGACCCGGGCTCGCGCATCACCCACGGCGTGCGAGCCAGGGCGAACCCCGCCGCGAGCTCCGGCGCGCCCACGACGACCAGCTCGTTCGGCCGCCTGGCCAGCACGGTCGCCGCGACGCCGGCGGGCGGGCGGCCCGCCAGCACGAGGTCGGCCTCGTGCGCGGCCAGGCTGCTCCACACCTGGCGGCGCGGCCCCACCTCCAGGGCCAGCTCGACGTCCGGCCAGCGCGCCCGGAACGAGGCCAGCAGCTCGGGCAGGACCTGGTCGGCGGCCGTCGTCACCGCCGCCAGCCGCAGCGGCCCGCGCCCCGGGTCGGCCGCGCCGCGCGCCGCCGCCCGCCCCTCCTCCAGCAGCCCGAGCACCTGCCGCGCGTACCCCGCGTAGACCGCGCCCGCGCCGGTCAGCCTGACGCCCCGCCCCTCCCGCGAGACGAGGGGGACGCCGAGCTCACGGGTCAGCGCCGCGACCGCCGCCGACACCGCCGACTCGGTCACGTACAGTCGCCGCGCCGCCGACCGCACGGACCCGGTGTCGGCGAGCGCGACGAGCGCCCGCAGCCGTGCCTCCGTCACGTCCGGCCTCCTCATTCAAGCGAATGCTCAAGGGTCACCGTAGAACACTTGATGGACATCGCAAGTGTCGGAAGGCGATTCTCGGACGCGTCACGGTTCCACGTGGCCGGGACGCGGCGCTCCACCCCGATCCCCTGGGACATGCCGTCCTCCACCGGGTCGGCGCGCCGCGTCCCGCCACATCCAGGCTTCGGCTGAAGGAGAGCGGCGATGAGCGCGGGCAGATGGTCGGCGGGCGTGATCCCCTACGCGGAGATGGGCTACTGGCGCCCGGACTACGAGCCGAAGGACAGCGACATCCTCGCCGCCTTCCGCATCACGCCCCAGCAGGGCGTGCCGCCGGAGGAGGCGGGCGCGGCCGTCGCGGGCGAGTCGTCCACCGCGACCTGGACGGTCGTGTGGACCGACCGGCTCACCTCCTACGAGAACTACCAGGGCAAGTGCTACAAGGTGGAGCCCGTCCCCGGGCAGGGCGACCAGTTCATCGCCTCCATCGCCTACGACCTCGACCTGTTCGAGGAGGGCTCGATCGCGAACCTGACGTCGTCGATCATCGGGAACGTCTTCGGGTTCAAGGCGCTGAAGGCGCTGCGCCTGGAGGACATGCGGATCCCGGCCCACTACGTGAAGACGTTCCAGGGCCCGGCGCACGGCATCGTCATGGAACGCGAGCACCTCGGTAAGTTCGGCCGCCCCCTGCTGGGCGCGACCGTCAAGCCGAAGCTCGGCCTGTCGGCCCGCAACTACGGGCGCGTCGTCTACGAGGCCCTCCGCGGCGGCCTCGACTTCACCAAGGACGACGAGAACATCAACTCCCAGCCGTTCATGCGCTGGCGCGACCGCTTCCTGTACTGCATGGAGGGCGTCAACCGGGCGCAGGCCGCGACGGGCGAGGTCAAGGGCCACTACCTCAACGTCACCGCCGCGACGATGGAGGACATGTACGAGCGCGCCGAGTTCGCCAAGGAGCTCGGCAGCGTCATCGTGATGATCGACCTCACGGTCGGCTACACGGCGATCCAGTCGATGGCCAAGTGGGCGCGCAGGAACGGCGTCATCCTGCACCTGCACCGCGCGGGCCACTCCACGTACACGCGGCAGAAGACCCACGGCGTGAACTTCCGCGTCATCGCCAAGTGGATGCGCCTCGCGGGCGTCGACCACATCCACGCCGGGACGGTCGTCGGCAAGCTCGAAGGCGACCCCAACAGCGTCCGCGGCTACTACGACACCCTCCGCCTCGACCGCGTGGAGGCCGACCCGGTGAAGGGCCTGTACTTCGACCAGGAGTGGGCATCGATGCCGGGCACGATGCCCGTCGCGTCCGGCGGCATCCACGCCGGGCAGATGCACCAGCTCCTGCACTACCTGGGCGAGGACTCGATCCTGCAGTTCGGCGGCGGGACGATCGGCCACCCGATGGGCATCGCCGCCGGGGCCGCCGCCAACCGCGTCGCGCTGGAGGCGATGATCAAGGCCCGCAACGAGGGCCGCGACTACCTCGCCGAGGGCCCCGACATCCTGCGCGCCGCCGCCAAGCACAGCCGCGAGCTGGACGTCGCCCTGTCCACCTGGGGCGACATCACCTTCACCTACGAGTCCACCGACACCCCCGACGCCGCCCCGACCCCCGTGAGCGTGTGACATGCGGATCACCCAAGGCACCTTCTCCTACCTGCCCGACCTCACCGACGACGACATCGCCAAGCAGATCGCCTACGCCCTGGACCAGGGGTGGCCCTGCTCGGTCGAGTTCACCGACGACCCCCACCCGCGCAACTCCTACTGGGAGATGTGGGGCCTGCCGATGTTCGACCTCACCGACCCGGCCGGCGTCCTGTACGAGGTCAACGAGTGCCGCAAGGCCTACCCGGACCGCTACGTCCGGCTGAACGCCTACGACGCCCGCTACGGGCGGCAGACGACGGCGCTGTCGTTCATCGTCCAGCACCCGGCCGAGGAGCCCGGCTTCCGGCTCGACCGCACCGAGACCTCCGACCGGCGCGTCCGCTACACGCTGCACCCCTACGCCCTCGACCGTCCCGAGGGGGACCGCTACGGGGCGGGACGTTGAGCGAGCGCCCCGGCCCGGAGACGCGGCAGGGCTTCGGGACGCGGCAGGGCTTCGGGATGCGGCAGAACGGCTCCCAGGCGGACCCCCAGAAGGCTCCCGCGGTGGAGCCGCTCCCCGCCGGCGCTCGCGTCGACCTCGCTAAGGAGCGCGCCGACTCCCAGGTCGACGCCGTCCTCACGGCCCTGGACGCCGAACTCGTCGGCCTCGCCCCCGTCAAGACCCGCATCCGGGAGATCGCCGCGCTGCTGCTCGTCGACCGCGTCCGGGCCCGGTTCGGCATCGAGTCGGGACGCCCCAACCTGCACATGTGCTTCACCGGCAGCCCCGGGACGGGCAAGACGTCCGTGGCCGTCCGGCTCGCCGAGCTCCTGCACCGCCTCGGCTACGTCCGCCGCGGCCACCTGGTCTCCGTCACCCGCGACGACCTCGTGGGCCAGTACGTCGGCCACACCGCGCCCAAGACAAAGGAGGTCCTCAAGCGCGCCATGGGCGGCGTCCTGTTCATCGACGAGGCGTACTACCTGTACCGGGCCGAGAACGAGCGCGACTACGGGCAGGAGGCCATCGAGATCCTCCTCCAGGTCATGGAGAACCAGCGCGACGACCTGGTGGTCGTCCTCGCCGGCTACAAGGACCGCATGGACTCCTTCTTCGCCTCCAACCCCGGCATGAGCTCCCGCATCGCCCACCACATCGACTTCCCCGACTACGAGCCCGCCGAACTGGAGGCCATCGGCCGCCTGATGATGGACCGCGAGGGCTACGCCCTCGCCCCCGAGACCGAACCCGTCTTCCGCGACTACCTGGCCCGCCGCCGCGCCCGGCCCCGCTTCGCGAACGCCCGCTCCGTCCGCAACGCGATAGAGCGCGCCCGCCTGCGCCACGCCAACCGCCTCCTGGCCCATCCGGGCGAGGTGGACCGCGAGGCCCTCACCACCCTGCACCCCGAAGACTTCCTGACCAGCCGAGTCTTCGAGGAGGCCCGCCTGCGCTGACGGCCGCCCCACCCGAGCCGTCCACCGCCCGCGGCCCGGCGGGTGCCGGAGGCCCCGTCACCCGCCGCACCGCAGTGGATAGTCTGTCTGAGGACATGTAGAGGTGGGGGAGAAGTTGCTTAACCCAGAGGATCTGTACGAGCTCGACTCCGATCTGCCGGAGATGACGGGTCCGGTGCTGCTGCACAGCCTGGACGGCTTCGTGGACGCGGGGTCCACCGGGCAGCTTGTGCGGGAGAACCTCCTGGAGGCGCTGGAGCACCGTGTCATCGCCCGTTTCGACGTCGACTCCCTGATCGACTACCGGGCGCGCCGCCCGCCGATGACGTTCGACCGCGACCACTGGGCCGCCTACGAGGCGCCCGAGCTGGTCGTCCGGTTGCTGCACGACGAGGTCGGCAGCCCGTTCCTGATGCTGTCCGGACCGGAGCCCGACCGGCTCTGGGAGGGCTTCACCGCGTCCGTCGTGCACCTGGTGGAGCGGCTCGGCGTCGGGCTGGTCGTCGGCTTCCACGGCATCCCGATGGGCGTCCCGCACACCCGTCCCGTCGGCACCACCTCGCACGCCACCCGGCCCGAGCTGATCACTCGCAACTCCTGGTTCGACAAGGTGCAGGTGCCGGGCAGCGCCGCGGGGCTGCTGGAGCTGCGGCTCGGCGAGGCGGGCCACGACGCCGTCGGGTTCGCGGTGCACGTCCCGCACTACCTGGCGCAGTCCGCCTACCCGGCCGCCGCGGTCGCCGCGATGGAGGCCGTCGTCTCCGCGACGGGGCTGGTGCTGCCGGTCGACGGGCTGCGGGAGGCGGCCGCCGCCACCGACGCCGACATCGCCGAGCAGGTCGACGGCAACGACGAGGTCGAGAAGGTCGTGCGGGCGCTGGAGCAGCAGTACGACGCGTTCGCGGGCGCCGCCGAGCGCGACAACCTGCTGGCCGAGTCGCAGGACATGCCGACCGCCGACGAGCTCGGCGCGCAGTTCGAGCGTTTCCTCGCCGAGCGGGAGGGCCCCGACTCGCCCGCCTAGACCTGCCGCGGCCAGACATATCCCGTCCGCCGCTGGGTACGCGAGCCACCGAGGGAGGTCTCGCATGGGCCAGAAGGTGAACGAAGTCATGACGCCCGCGCCCGTGGCGGTGTCCCCGGACACGACCCTGGTCGAGGTCGGGGATCTCATGCGCCAGCACGGCATCGGCGACGTCCTGGTGGTCCACGAGGGGCGGCTCCGCGGCCTGGTCACCGACCGCGACATCGTCGTCCGCGCCGTGGCCGAGCACCGGGACATGTCCCGCACGGCCGTCGCCGAGATCTGCAGCACCAACCTGATCACGGTCGGGCCCGGGGCGGACGCCGACGAGGCCGTGCGGCTGATGCGGGCGCACACCGTCCGCCGGCTCCCGGTCGTCGACGGCGACCGCCCGATCGGCATGGTGTCCATCGGCGACCTCGCCGTCCAGCGCGACGAGCGCTCGGCCCTCGCCGACATCAGCGCCGAGCCGCCCAACACATGATCACGCTGGGGCTGCCCGACGCCGAGCTGGCGGGCGACCTGGACATACCGGACGGCGCGCGGGGCGTCGTCCTTTTCGCGCACGGCAGCGGCAGCTCGCGGCACAGCCCCCGCAACCGCGCGGTCGCCGCCGGCCTCAACGCCGCCGGCCTCGGGACGCTCCTCATCGACCTGCTCACCGAGCCCGAGGAGGAGGCCGACCGGCTCACCGCCGCCCTCCGCTTCGACATCGACCTGCTCACACGCCGCCTCGTCGGCGCGGTCGACGGCCTCGCCGAAGGGCTCGAATCCGCCCCCCACACGGCGGGCCTCCCCATCGGCCTGTTCGGGGCGAGCACCGGCGCGGCCGCCGCGCTCGGCGCCGCCGCGGCCCGCCCCCGCATCGCCGCGGTCGTCTCCCGCGGCGGGCGCCCCGACCTGGCGGGCCCGTCCCTCGCGAGGGTCCGGGCCCCCGTCCTGCTGATCGTCGGCGGGCGCGACACCGAGGTCCTGGAGCTGAACGAGCGGGCGCACCGCAGCCTCGCCTCGTCCGAGGTGCACGTGATCTCCGGGGCGGGCCACCTGTTCGAGGAGCCCGGAGCCCTCGAAGAGGTCACCGCGCAGGCCGCCGACTGGTTTGGCCGGCACCTGTGACGCACGACGTCATCGTGGTGGGCGCGGGCTCGGCGGCCGCGAACCACCTCACGCCGGCGTTCTGACCGTGCCGCGACGGACAAGCACTGTTCGGGCAGAGCAAAGAACCACGGCACTCTGAGACGCTGGACTTGCTCCTTGACACCGGGAGGACGGCACATGAGCGAGGCGTACGACATCGTCAAGGCCCACTACGCGGCCTCGGAACGCGGCGACCTGGCCGGCATGGTCGAGAAGTTCGCTGAGAACGTGGCGTGGACCGAGATGGCCGGGTTCCCCTACGCGGGCACCTACGTCGGGACGGACGCCATCAAGGCCGGGGTCTTCGGCCGCCTCGGCGCGGACTGGAAGGGCTTCCGCGCCGACCCTGACGAACTGGTCGACGGCGGCGACGGGACCGTCGTCGCGATCGGCCACTACTCGGGCACCCACCGCGCGACCGGCAAGGGGATGCGCGTCCGGTTCGTCCACGTGTGGCGGGTGGAGGACGGGCTGATCACCGGCTTCGAGCAGTTCGCCGACACCCACCTCGTCCGCGAGGCCATGACCTGAGCCGCCGCCCCGTCCGGGACCGGCGCACCCGGCCCGGACGGGGCACCATGTGGACGGCAGAAGCCTGATCTGGGGAAACGCGCATGTCCACGCTCATCGCGACATCGGACCTCCCGGCCGCCGACCGGTTCGACCACTGGCGGTCCGCCGTGACGGACGCGTTCGTGCCGCTGCGCACGGAGACGTCCCGTCCCGAGCGCTTCGACGGCCGCATGCGCTGCGCCGAGCTGGGCGCGCTCACGGTCACCGAGATCGCCGCGACCCCGCACACCGTGCGGCGCACCGGCCCCCTGATCGCCCGCTCCGACCCGGGCCACTACAAGATCGGCGTCCAGCTCGGCGGCTCCTGCCTGCTCACCCAGGACGGCCGCGAGGCCGCCCTCGTCCCCGGCGATCTCACGATCTACGACACCCCCCGCCCCTACACGCTGGCGTTCGACGACCCCTACCGGCAGCTCGTCCTCATGCTCCCGCGCCGCCTGCTGCACCTGCCGGAGGAGGCCATCGCCGGGATCAATAGCCACCCGCGTCTCCGGCCGCCGAGGCGCGCCCTGCTGTCGGCGCTCCTCGTCCAGCTCGGCGGACGCCTCGACGAGATCGGCGATCAAGGCTTCCGGCTCGGCGACAACATCGTCGACCTCCTGGCCACCCTGCTCGCCGAACACCTCGACGCCCCCGCGCCGGACGCGCGGCGCCGCACCCTGACGCTGCGCGTCCGCGCCTACATCGAGCGCCACCTGGACGACCCCGACCTGTCCCCGGACACCATCGCCGCCGCGCACTACGTCTCGTCCCGCCACCTCTACAGCCCGACCCAGCCGCCCCTGGGGCGGCTTCAAGTCCAGCGGCTGGGGCCGCAAGATGGGGCCCCTACGCCCTGGACGCCTACACCGAACCCGAGGGCGACTGGATCCACCTGCCCTCCTGACCCTGCCGCTTCGCGATCGCCCCCAAGAACCAGGTACGCTTTCCCGGCAACGCGGGCGCGTAGCTCAGGGGTAGAGCACTCGCCTTACAAGCGAGTGGCCGCAGGTTCGAAACCTGCCGCGCCCACCAGCCAGAAGACCCCGTTTCCAAGATCGGAAACGGGGTCTCGTGCCATTAGCGTGCCATTAGCCCACGATCGCGAGCGCTGCGCCCGCTCCGTCGTCGTCAGGGCCGCGCCACCGCCGACAGGCCGGGTCTGGTGGGGACTGCTCAGGTCCGTCGATCGCACGTCGCGCGTACGGCCGCCCCGTGAGCCGCCTCTTACTCCCACCGGTTCGGCCGCTTGGGCATCGGCACCCCGGAGCGCCTGTTGTCGGGACAGCGGGAGCGTACATCCCGCAAGGGATTCAACACCCCTCCGGCGGGGGCAATCCGGCTCCGGGAGGGGCAGGAGCGTGTCCGTGACGGTTATCAATGGTGGGGGTTGGGCCTGAGCGCAGGTGGCCTCGCGGCCAAAGTGGGGGGCTCTGTGCAGGTCGTGGTGCTGTACGTCGTGCGGGAAGGGTAAGGCGGGAGGGGAAGCCCCCTCCCGCCTCTATTCGGGTAGATGGTGCGATGTCAGGGGACATCCCCACATGCCGCCCTCGACCAGATGTCGAGCAGGCGAGCCGCCGACCCGCCGACCGGTCCGATGCTGGCCCGCAGCGTCTCGGACGCCGGAGGCCGAGCATTGGCCACCGCCGATACCGCGAGCGCGGCATCGTCGATGGTGGACGAACAGACCTTGAGCAGATGGTCGGGAACCTTCAGCGCGGGATCTGTGCACCCCACGAGAGGTGTGCCCACGGCGGCGATCAGAGGGAACACTGTTCCCAGAATCCCGATCGTCGCCTCAGCCCGTGCCGAGGTGTTCAGCGACGGAACCTGGCTGATCTCATATCGGGCCCACAACGCGGGATTCTCCCTCGGGTGCAGACCGACCATGATCCGCTTACCGGCCGTCCGCAGCTTCTCTGCGGCCGACAGCAGGAGAGCGGTGCCGGGCGCCGCTTCCCCGGTCGGGTCGGGGCGGGTGACGCTCGTCAGGACCAGTACCAGCCCCGGCTCGGGCGCCCGCTCCGGCAAATCGTCGGTCTGCGGGGAACCAACGACGGTCACCGTCCCCCGCGCCGTGCCGAGGTAGCCGGCGAACGCGTCGGCCGCCGCCGGTGACGCGGCGGTGATCTTTCGCAGCCGCGGGCGCAACTTCTGTGCGCCAACGGCTTGCCGCGGCCCGAGATAGGCGAGCTCGCTGGCGGCCAGGGGCAGCTTCGGAAACCGACCGGCGACCTTCACCGGCCAGTCATCGGCCCCGGCGACCACGAGCAGGTCAGCGGCCGGAGCAGTTCGTGGTGTCGCGGTCGGCACCGGATCCCCGGGCTTGATCCGCGACTTGTCGGGCACCACCTGAGTCAGCTGCCAGCCGCGCCGTTCGGCCTCGGCGAGCAGTGGCCGCACGTGGTAGGTGGCCCAGGGCTCATTCGTCGCTATCAACACCTGAAGCGCTGTGTTCGCCCTGGTACATGGTGATCGTGACATGCTCTTTCCTCTCTTTTGGCAAGGTCGACCCCTCTTGGGCCGCGTCTATAACTGTCAGCGAAGTCGCCGGGAACGCCAGAGGGAGAGGAGGAATGCGCGCCATGACCGCCTGAACAGCCGTCGTCTTCACCGTGGCGGGCTCCAGGTCGTGTCTTGCGTCGCTCGGGCGAGCGCCCGGCTGCTGCCGCCGTCCGGTGCTGGTAGTTCAGGCGGCCCGCACACTGTCATGGCCCATCTGCTTCATGAGGTCGCGCAGCGTCCCCGGACTCGGCCGCGAACGTGTCGCCGGTGTGCCGGGGTCCTGCAGGTGCAGGTCAGAAGCGTCCTGTGGCCACCGTCTCACCGCATTTGGACGCGCGCCGGAAGTTCGTCCGCCGCAGGACACCGTCCTTACCGAGGGAACGGTGGGTGTGCTGCGCGAGAGCGCAGGAGTTGTGAGGCGAGATTCGTGGACAGGGTGCGTGCGCTGTCCCGCCCTGATCTGGGCCGCGTTCTATCCCCTCGCGGTCCTTGTTGGACGCCGCCGGGTGGCCCGCCCCGTCGGCGGCGCCGCTCTGGCCGGTGCCGCAGGCTCCCGCATCCTCGGCGATGACCACCACGATCAGCACGACGGAGACGATGATCGCCAGGACGTCCGACGCTGGCATCCACACGACCTGCGTCGAACCTCGATCGTGGGCACCCCTTAGCTGGCCTGCATTTTGCCCAATTCGGTTATCTGCTGGTCACGAGGTCCAGGCGCGCCAATTTACTTGTTGATCACACTTTGCAGCAGATGGGGGAAGTAGTAGGTAAACGTAGTGCCGTGGGCTGCGATGGCCTACCATATCGGCAGTTCTTGATCGGCAGACCTTGGTGGGGGCTGTTCTGGCCGTGCAGTCAGGCAACACCGGAGAGCCGGTTCAAGTGTCTCCACGGCAGCAGGACCCGCCGCCCCCGCACTCCTGGCCTCCGGGCGGTTTGCATGATTTTTCCACGCATTTATTCCACTTTCCGTCAGGGCGGGTGGCCCATTCACGACCTTGGCCCGCTACTGGCGCGCGGTGGCGCGCCGTGGTGGTTTCTGGGCTGCCGTGGGGGCGCCGGGACGAGCACGCTGCACGCCGCCGTCCCTGGCGGGATGGACGCGGGCCATTGGGGGCCGGTGTGCACTGCCACGCCCGTTCGCGTCGTCCTGGGGACCCGGCCGTCGGCCCATGGGCTGCGTGCCGCGCAGACCGTGGCCTGGCAATGGAAGCAGTCCCCGCAACTGCGGGCGGTGCGACTGCACGGCCCTCGTCGTCGACGCACCGGGCCGACGACCAGAACCGCTGCGAGACCTGCTCGCTCTGGTTGCCGGCGGCGTACCGAAAGTGTGGGATCTGCCCTGGGTGGAAGCGGTCCGGCTCGGCGACCCCCTGGTCAGATCTCTCTCCGCCGAATACGCGGCATTGGCCGCAGACCTGCACAGCGTCAACGGAGGATTCAATGCCTGATGTCGTCTCCGCGACGGCGGCCGTCACTGATCACCTCCAGGCCCTTGTCGGGGCGGTCCCGGACCCGGGGCAGGTAACGGCCCCGCCCGGGGCCGGGCGGGTGGCGATCTCGCATCGCTGCGGCGAGGGCGGTGAGCGCGCCCAGGGCCTGGTCTGGGTGCTCGCCGCGTGCATCCTTGCGGGCTCGGCGTCCACGTTCGTCGGCACGACGATGAGGGGCTAAGGCGTGACCCAGCCCCCTAGCGCCCAGCCCCCTGACTCGTTCCCTTCCAGCCCTGAGCCCCCTGGAGTGTTCCGGCGGCCGGGGTTGCTGGCGGCTGCCGGGTTCATGGCCGTCATCGTGGTCCTCGGCGTGGTCGTCGCCGTAGCGGGCTCCGGTTCGGAGAGTCTCGACGACTCAGCGTCTCCCGTCCCCGCCTCGCCGCTCGGGGCAGGGGGCGGCAAACCGCTGGGCTGCCGGCCGACCGACACCAGTCAGCAGGTGCCTGTCTCGGCCCCGCCCGGCGTCACCTGGGAGCTGTTCCAGGCGATCGCGCTCCCGACCTCGGCGACCGCCGGTCCGCTCGTCCGGCAGGGCGGGCAGCGCAGCTGCTACGCCCGCACTCCGGTCGGCGCGATGATCGCCTCGTTGCAGATCAGCGCGCGCCTCACCTACTCCGCCCGGTGGAAGGCGTTCCTCGCGCACCAGGTCGTGGACGGCCCCGGAAAGGTCGCGCTGGCGCGCGAGCGCGCGGGCACGGGCGCGAGCCCGCCGCTGCCGGCGGGCGGAGTAGCGCAGGTGGCCGGGTTCAAGTTCATCACCTATGGGCCCGACACCGCGGTGGTGAGCCTCCTGACTCGAGTGGACCCCTCCACGTATGTGGAGGGCACCTTCACCGTCAGGTGGCAGGCGGGCGATTGGCGGTTGGAGCTGCAGCCGGACGGGACTCCCAACGCCGCAGGGCCGAAGCGCTCCTCCCTGACCGGATACGTCGCCTGGGGTGGTGCATAAGGTGACCGCTCCCGCAGATCCCAGCGACAGGTGCTGCCTCTTCGACGTCACCTGCAACGCCGAGCAGCAGGTCGGTCCGGCGCCCACCGGGCCTTCGCCACCCGTCGGCCTTATGCCGAGTTGAGTCGGCGAGGTTGCCAGCGAGCTGGTCCTCCGGGCCGGCTTGCGGGGGTCGCGGCGAAGCTCAGTTGTCGGGGGTGTTTAGCAGGCTTCGCGGCGTGATCAGTGCCCCGCTCGTGGAGTCGTTGCATCAGATTGATATGTGGCTTGCCGAGCACGCTCCGGCCAGTTATCGGACACTCAACCCTCCGGCCACCTCCGAGCACATCAGTGACACCTTCACCCGGATGGGCGTGCCTGTGCCGGTTGACCTGGCGACTCTGCTGCTGCGCCATAACGGGACGACCGACCCGGAGATCGGGCAGGCGAACCGGAAAGGCATCGCCCACTTCCTGCCCATGTGGACAAGACTGCTGTCTCTGGAAGAGATCGAGGACGACTACGACGGTCACATGCAGGTCCTTGGAGACCCTGAGGAAGACGAGGATGACGACGGTCTGGATCCGTGGTGGCATCCCTCGTGGGTGTGCTTCGCCTCCAGCACGGACTCGGGGGTTCACTGGGCCGTCGACCAACGCGCTGGGGGACGAGCGATCCGTGAGTGGGACCGCGTCGAGTCGTCCGAGGGCTTCTCCTCACTTCCGGAGATGATGGCCGCTATTGCCACCAGCTTGGAGACCGGGCAGAGCCTCTATCGGCACCGCAGTCACCTACCCCAGGTCTCGGAAGACGGTGTACTCACCTGGGACGTCGGTCCCTCGAAGCTCTCTGGCTGACCGCACTCGCGGGGCGGTCAAGGGAGCCCTGGGTCACCACTTGTTGGACCAGTAGATGGCGTCCATGGCCACGCGGATGGGCGGTGCGCCGTTCCGGATGTGCTTCCAACCGGCGTCGTTGAGGCTGTAGTTCAGCGGGTAGTGGCCCGAGACCCTGTCGCGCAGGTCGCTGTGCCGGAGGCCTGCGATCGGGGCGTAGCGCACCCGGTGCTGGGCTCCGATGGACTGGGGCGCTGCGCTGGAGGAGTTGACCGCCTGGTCCCGGTCGGTGGCGACCAGCGTCCAGTCGGTGCCGCCCTCGGCCTGGGGCAGCCGCGTGCCGATCCAGTTCATGAACGCGTTCGTCCCGCTCATCTCCTGGCACTGCTTGTTCGACGTGCAGAACGCCGACACGATGGCGCCCTGGTGCGGCGTGCCGAGCGTGACCACGTCTTGGATCAGCAGCTTGGGCGGCCAGCCCGGCTCGTGGCGCGCGTAGCCGGCGATCGCGGCGCGGGCGACCAGGCCGCCCATGGAGTGCGCGACGATGTCGACGGTCTGGCCTTTGGACGAGTAGTTCTTGTAGATGTTCTGGGCGAGATTCCTGCCGAGATCCTTGATGGACGTGTCAGTCGAGCCCTTGGCGATCCGCACGCAGTTCTTCGGATCGTCGGTCGAGTAGTAGCCGATCCGGTGGAATTTGCCCGTCCAACCCCAGCCGCGCATCGCTTTCACCGCGCTGCTCCACTTGTCGGCGCATCCGGTGTCGGTGACCGTCTGCCGGTATCCCCTGATGAGATAGACGGGCGTGTTCGCCGAGTCCCCGCCGACGCGGGTGACACCGGCTGCGATCTGTGCGGCGGTCAGGCTCTGGGCCGCCTGGGCGGTCTTGCTGCCCCCGGCGCTCAGCTCGGTCTCCTGAACGGGCGTCGCGTCGCATGACACCAGGGCCAGGCTGGTCGTCATGACGAGGCCGGCGGCGGCGAGGGCGGCCTTGCCCGGGACGGCGATTCCCATTGTTCATCTCCCCTTCGGCAACTCGTGAAGAAATTACTCGGTGCGAGTCAGGGGCGTGGAGGGCTGAAGGGCCTCAATGCGTGGGAGAGATTTTGGGGCCCTAGGGCCCTGGTGGTGTGGATCCCGGGCTGTTTTGCGGGACCATTCGTATATTTCCAGATTTATCGCAGGGTGCCGCATTTGGGCGTCAGATTCGCATGGGGTCGGAGACGGCCCATGGAACGCCAGGGAAGAAGTCCTCCGGCTGTTCGTTGCTCCTGATTACCGGGTTCTCGACAGCCGTCATCTCGGTCTACGGGTTCTTTCGTTCTCGCCCGGCCCCGCAGACGCTGACCCTCGGGGGTTGTCCGGCGGGTCGGCGGAAGGACGGTACTCCGGGACGCCCGTGATCGCCACGGGTGTCCACGCAAAGGAGACCGATTTCATGAAGCCTCGCTTTCCCCTTGCCGGTGTCGTCCTCGGCGTCTTCGGCGGCGTCACCCTCAGCGGCGTCGTCGGTGGCATCCTCGGGGGCGGTTCGGCCGGTGTCGTCGCCGGCATCGTCGCCGTCGTGATCGGCGTCCTCTTCGCCGACACGACCGCCAGCGACGAGTCGTGGAACGTCATCGGCGGCGTCGCCAGGGGCATCGCCTACACCGTCGCCTGGGGCATCGGCGGCGCCATAGCCGTCGGCGTCGGAAGCCTCCTGACCGGGGGCCTCCTGGGCTTCCTCGGCTTTCTCGGGGGAGTCGTCGGCGGCATTGCCGGTGGCTTCGTCGGCGGGGGCGCCGGTGGCGTCCTCGTTCGCGGAGCCGTCCACGGCGTCGTCCGCCTGAAGCGTCACTAGCTCGCCCGCAGGGTGCATGGTGCCCTGCGGGTGTGCAACCGGGGGGTCGGCCTACCCGGCCGGTCCCTGCATCCACTGGTCCCGTGGCCAAGGCCACGGGACCAGGACACTCCCGGTCAGACGATTTCCTTGATGACGGCGTTGCCTGCGGTGGCGGCGCGAGCGTAGAAGTCTCGGACGGTGTCGAAGGTGTTCGCGAGGACGCCGTGTTCCACCATGTCCCAGGATTCGCCGCTCTGCAGCCTTCCCCAGCCCTCGAACGAGTAGGGCTGGGTCTCTCTGAGGAATGCGTGCCGGTCACGGATCAGCGCGTCCCGGTCCAGGCCGCGGAGGAAGGCGTCCACCGCGCGCACCCGGTCGGGGCGCAGGAGGCGCGGGACGTGCAGGAGGGAGCCTTCGCCGGTTTCGTTCATGACGAGGCCGCCCATGACCGCGTCGCGGGCGGGCGGGTCTCCGGAGGCGCGCTCGTAGTCCTCGTTCGGGTGGCCGGTCAGCAGGACGTGGAGGGCGTCCCAGGCTCGGTGGGTGTCCATCTCCTCCAGTTTGCCCAGGGAGCCGGACGGGTCGTAGCCGAGCTCGACGGGCAGGTCGTCCCAGATGGTCCGTAGCCGCCTGAGGCCCGCGTGCAGGCCGTGCGGATGATCGAGCAAGGCCGCGACCTCGGCGCCGTCGTACCTTGTCAGCCACATCCAGTAACCCATGGCCCTCCACTCTCACACGGCGGGTCGTAGGGCTCGGGATCATGCCCCGCCCCGGGCGTCGCGTCGAAGGCTTTTCCCGGGGCGGGCGGTGCTGTCAGGCGTCCTGGCCGTAGCGGGCGGCTATCTCCTCGGAGCTGGGCCAGCGGGAGTAGGCGGGGGACTGGGGCCAGCCTTCGGGGACGTCCTGCCACTCTTCCTGGCGGCCGTAGGGAAGCAGGTCGATCAGGGGGAAGGTGTGGCTGAGCTGTTCGGTGCCCCGGCCGTTGGTGTGCCAGGTGCGGTAGACGGTGTCGCCGTCGCGCAGGAAGACGTTGACCGCGAAGCCGCCGCCGGGAGGCGCGCCCACGTCGGTGCCGAACGGGCTGTTCGCGGTGGAGTACCAGGTCATCTTGTTGCCGACGCGTTGCCGGTAGGCGAGGGCCTCCTTGATCGGGCCCTGGGTGACGACGACGAACCGGGCGTCGTAGGCGTCGAGGAACTCCAGCCGGGTGAACTGGGACGTGAAGCCGGTGCACCCCGGGCACTGCCATTCCTCGCCGGGGAACCACATGTGGTTGTAGACGATCAGCTGGGACCGGCCGTCGAAGATCTCGGCCAGGCTGACCGGGCCGTCCTCGCCTTCCAGCGTGTAGCCGGGCATCTCGACCATCGGCAGGTGGCGGCGCTGGGCGGCGATCGCGTCGAGTTCGCGGGTCGCGGCCTTCTCGCGTGCGCGCAGCTCGTCGAGGTGGCGTTGCCAGGTCTCGGCGTCCACGACGGGCGGTAGTGCCTTGGCGGTCATGGCTCCTCCAGGATCTGCAGGGTGTTGGAGTGTGGACTCAGCCGCGTCGCCGAACTCATCGCACAGAGGCCATGGTTCGCCCCCGCGGACCATGGCCTCTGTGAGTGGAGCCCGTTACGGACGCAGGTAGCGGCCCGGGTGGTACTGGATGAAGGACGGAGTCGTGGGCTGCAAGCCGGGCTCGGGGTCTGTGTCGAAGACCGTCTGGGCGTCAGGGGCGAGCGTGGCGGCGAAGCGGTTGAGCGCCGCCGGCCGGGTGTCGGGCCAACGGGCGGTGTCGATCCGGGTGAGGAGCGCTCGCAGGGTCGCGATCTCCTCGGACGCGGTGAAGGAGCAGTGGTAGCCGCGGTCGACGTAGAGCTGCCTCAGGTTCGCCGGATTGCGCACCTGGGCGGCGTACCGGCGCTGGTTCTCCGGCGGGACGTTGCCGTCGCCCGTGGAGTGGAGGGTGACGACGGGCCAGGGCGTGCGGCCGGACGGGGTGCCGTAGCGGTCGAGGTAGCGGACGGCGGCCGGGTCGGCCGTGATGCGCGGCGCCGCGTTCAAGCGCGCGAGGTCGTCGCGGAGGCTCAGACCGGCCTCACGGTAGGCGCGCTTCACCAGGGACTTCTGGCTGGAGCGGGCGAAGAGCGTCCGGTAGTCCACGCCGGTGTTCCAGGACGGGTTCCCGCCCGCGAGCTTCTCGATGTCGGCGCGGTTGGCGCCCCAGAAGGCCCCCCGGTCGTAGGCGGCGTAGTAGACCTGCTGCTCCACCTGGCCGGCGACCGTGTCCGGTGCGGGCGCCCGGGACGTGTAGCGGCCGGGGATGTCCGCGAGGGCGGCGGCGAGGGCGAGGCGGGCGCGTCCGCCGGGGGTGCCGAGGGCGGTCCCGAGGGCGCGGCGGGCGCCCGAGGTGTTGGCCTGCGGGTCCTTGACGCGCACCAGTTCCAGGTCGGGCGCCAGGAGCGTCTTGATCGCGTAGTTGGTGTCGAGGGCGCTGTTGAAGTGGCCCGTCGTGCCGCCGAGCACCCCGCAGAGGGAGGCCACCCCGGCGAAGCGGCCGGGGTTGCGCTCGGCGAGGAGCACCGAGGTCAGTCCGCCGGCGGAGGAGCCGGTGGAGACGGTGCGCCTGGGCTTCCCGACGTTCGCGGTGAACCAGTCGAGCAGGTCGATCTGGTCCCTGAGCCCGGATTCGACCACCCCCCAGCCGCGCGACACGCGGAGCTGGGAGGCCGCCAGCGCGTACCCGTGGTCCAGCAGCCACTGCTTCGTGGCCGGGTGGTTCGTCAGCGAGATCTCCGAAGGCGCGGGGTACTCCAGGCTGTACGCGCCGTGGCTCCACAGCAGGAGCGTCCCGTTCCAGCGGGCGGGGACCTCGACGCGGTAGGGGACCCCGTTGATGTCGCCCTCGCGCACGCTCGTGCCGTCGTCGGCGCGGACGGGGAGGGCGACCGCGGTCAACGCGGCGAGCACCATCAGCGGAACGGTGCGGCAGAACAGGCGGAGTCGATTCATGACCCGCACCTTCCAGTACGTTCCATGGCGAGTGCAATGATTTAAGAAATAGGTTAAATGTCGTATTCTCCGACCCATGCTGCGGCTCTGGCTCGACTATGAGGACCTCACCCGGATCCGCATCACCCCGGGCCTCTCGCCGCTCGCCCAGACCGTTCTCGGCGCGCAGGCCCTGCGCGGGGTCGGCCCGGAGCCGATTCCCGGCCCGTGGCGGTCGCGGACGCGCGCGCGGCTCACCGGCCCGTCCCGCCTGCTGCTCGATCTGGTGCCGCCCGGGCGCTGGGTCCCCGACTTCCTGACGCCGTACACGCTCGTGCCCGGGTTCGAGCCGGAGCTCGACGCCGTCGCCTCGACGCCCGTCCGGCGGATCCGCGAGGAGCTGGAGCGGTCCTACGGTCCGCGGCCGCCGGTCTCGTGGCTGCCCCGCCTGGCCGGCGGCGACGGGGAGACCATGCGGACCCTCGTCCGCGGGCTCCGCGACTTCCACCGGGTCGCGCTGGAGGACTCCTGGTCCGGCCTCAGCGACCACCTGTGCGCCGAGGCGTCCCGGCACGCCAGGACGATGGCCCGCGACGGGATCGGCGGCCTGCTGGGGAGCCTGCATCCCGCCGTTCGCTGGACGTCCCCGGTCCTGGAGATCGAGACGTTGCGCGACGGCGACGTCCGACTCGGCGGGCGGGGGCTGCTGCTGATGCCGAAAAGCGTGGAAACAAGTGGCGCGTCCGGTACATGCGGCCGGATGGCAGCGCGGCCTCACAGTCGGGGTTCGAGACGAAGAAGGCCGC
>NZ_JBEZJP010000054.1:0-29559 GCF_040653175.1 Actinomadura sp. NPDC048032 | reverse complement strand
CGGCTCCTCACCTCGCCGGGATGATCACATGTACAGACCCGCGCGGCGGCGAGAAATCATCGGCGGCCGTTGCCGGTCCACCTCGTGAGGGGCGGTGAAAAGCGCGGCGTCGCCGTTTACGAGGGAAGACGCACGATCCGCAGGAATGCGGGGAGGACCCAGGGCCGCCGGCCCCGGATGACGACCTTGCGGCTCAGCACCGCCCGCGCCCTGCCGATCCGTCCGAACAGCATCAGGTTGAGCGCCGTCGGGTCGAAGAAGAGCCGCACGTCGGGGCGGCCGTCCGGCTCCTCCACGGTGACGAACCCGTCGGTCATCGCCATCACCACGGGGGCGGTGTGGTCGGAGCGGAACTCGACGGAGATCCGCCCGGCGGGCGCGGGGCCGTGGCCGTCCAGCAGCCGTCCGTACCCGTACTCGGTCACCCCGACGAGGAACATCTCGAAGAAGGGGGCCGCCTCCCGCGCCGGGACGTGCCAGGGCCTGCGCATGGGCCGGGCCATGTCCCGCCCGTGGATCTGGAGCTCGTTGAGGAGGTGCGCCAGCAGCCCGCCGAGCGGGACGCGCGAGCCGCCCAGCCAGGGCAGCGCCGTCGTCGGATCCGCGTCCCGCGTCGCCGTCAGGATCCGGCCGACATCGCGGACCAGGAGGTCGGCGAGCGCCCGCGGATCGCGCTCGGGGAAAAGGCGCAGCAATTCCTCGTTCGCGGCGTCGACCGTATCGACGATCGTGCTCCGGACGAGTTCGTCGGGCACGGCCAGGGGATCGTCGCACCCGGCAGGATCGACCATCTGGTGATAGAACCGCGCGAGAGTGGCGACGTGCGCCGCCGTATCGGTGACGGTCCAGGTGGCGGTGGCATTCGCGTCGGAACCGGGCGAGGTCAGCAGCCCGGCGAACCGGTCGCCGGTCTCGCGCAGATACTTCCGGGTCGCCGCCCAGTTCTCTTCCGTAAGCCGAACCACCATGGCCAGATGGTCGCAATTTCCATCGAGCCCGGCAAGCTTTCAAAAAGGGGGACCGAATTCCGCGAAACGGCCAGTAACTCCGGCGGCCCGGGTCAGGCCGCCGCCGCCCGCGCGGCGGTGAACGCGGCCCATGCCAGGCATTCCAGCAGGCGGGCGTCCGCACCGTCGTCGCGGCGGAACTCCGCGATGACCGCCGGGCCGACCCGGTGCGAGGCGAGCGCGGTCAGCAGCACGAGCCGTCCGGCGGGACGGTCCGCCGGCGGAAGCCCGGCCACGGCCGCGTCGATCCGCGCGGGCTCGGCCGTGCGCCCGTCCCACCCGGCGAGCTCGGCGGCCAGCAGGTCCCGGACGGGCGCCGGCACCACCCGCTCGCCCGCCCGGTCGATGACGGCCGACGCGCGCGCGAGCGCATCGGCGATCACCTCGTTGCCCGCCGTCCAGGGCGGCGCGCCGGACGCCGGCGCGGCCGGCAGCAGGCCGAGGGAGTCGCCCGGCGCGTGCCGGGCGCGCGAGCTCGCGGCCATCAGGCGGCCCACCACCCGGCTGATCGCGCCGTGCGCCCGTGCCGGGGCCCTCGGGGGGAACGGCGAGTCGCCCAGGAAGATGTTGACCATCCGGTTGTAGTAGTGGAAGGCGAAGGCGGTGCCGACGATCTCGGGCACCTGCTCGGGCGGGAACGGGTGCCCGGGCGCCCCGGGCGTGCCGAACCGCTCGCCCCACTCGGCGATCGCGCGGATGCGCGGGTCGCCCACCTCGCCGAGCCTGCCCGCGGCGATCGCGGCGGCGTCGCGCCCGCGCACGAGCCCGTGCAGCGTGGTGCTGTGCGCCGCCACGCAGTAGGGGCAGGAGTTGCCGAGCGACACCGCCGCGGCGGCGGCCTCCTTGGCCGCGCGGTCGGCCTCCCCCGGCACGACCAGGGTCTCGCGCAGCATCGTCCACACGGCGGCGAGCAGGTCGGGGACGGGGGAGTGCAGGATCACCGGCGGCGCGAGGATGCCGAAGTCCCGTTCGAGCTGGCCGTAGACCCGCGCGACCAGCCCCCGGGCGGCCGCGTGCCGGACGACTGAGACGTGCGCGACCTGCGCTTCCGCCCCGCGCCGCGCCGCCCGGACCAGACTGCTGTTCATCGCCGAACCACGCCCTGCCGTCCTCGGTGCGCGCCTGGGCTCGGATGGTACCGACGGAGGCCTGGAAGCACAGCCGCTCCCGCGACGGCCGCGAGCACTCCGGGAGCATCTCGGGCCGTCCGGAAAGGGCCGGCCATGACGGGAGGCCGGCTCGGGGGCGTCCGGCGGAATTAGGACCTGGCTCGAAGGGGGCTCGGACTCCGGAACACGGCCTAGGCGCTCGGGCCGGGGCGGGGGGCGACGTCGGCGGGGCCGAGGTGCGCGCCGCAGGAGCCGCACGTGAACGCGGGGGTCAGCGCGCCGTCGCAGCCCCGGTGCCCGATGATCAGCGGCGGGCCCTCCGGCGCGTAGTGGCGGTCGCCCCACATCATCAGGGTCATGACCGCGGGCCACAGTTCCACGCCCTTGCGGGTCAGCCGGTACTCGTGCCGCTCCGGCCGCTGCTGGTACGGGACGCGGCGCATGATGCCCTCGTCGCAGAGCCGGTTGAGCCGGTCGGTGAGGACGTTGCGGGCCACGCCCAGGGCCTGCTGGAAGTCGTCGAAGCGCCGCACGCCCTGGAACGCGCTGCGGATCACCAGCATCGTCCAGCGGTCGCCGACGACCTCCAGCGAGCGGGCGACCGAGCAGTTCTGCGAGTCGTACGTGCGGGGCAGTGCCACGCTTCGGAGCCTACCCGCGTTTCGTCAGGCAACGGGCATGGCCGGGGGCCCCGCGGCCCCCGGCCCGCTCCGCTACTTCAGCTTCTGGCCGGCGGACTGGAGGTTCTCGGCGGCCTGGACGATGCGGGCGGCCATCGCGGCCTCCGCCGCCTTGCCCCACGAGCGCGGGTCGTACTGCTTCTTGTTGCCGACCTCGCCGTCGACCTTCAGCACGCCGTCGTAGTTGCGGAACATGTGATCGGCGACCGGGCGGGTGAAGGCGTACTGGGTGTCGGTGTCGATGTTCATCTTGACGACGCCGTACGACACCGCCTCCCGGATCTCCTCCAGCGTGGAGCCCGAGCCGCCGTGGAACACCAGGTCGAACGGCTTGTCCTTGCCGTACTTGGCGGCGACCGCGTCCTGGATCTCCTTGAGCACCGCGGGACGCAGCTTGACCGAGCCCGGCTTGTAGACGCCGTGCACGTTCCCGAACGTCGCGGCCAGGATGTAGCGGCCCTTCTCGCCCACGCCGACGGCCTCGGCGGTCGCGAGCGCGTCGCCGGGCGTCGTGTAGAGCTTCTCGTTGATCTCGTTGGCGACGCCGTCCTCCTCGCCGCCGACGACCCCGATCTCCATCTCCATGATGATCCGGGCCTTGGCGCACTCCTCCAGGAGTCCGGCGGCGATCCGCAGGTTCTCGTGCAGCTCGACGGCGGACCCGTCCCACATGTGCGACTGGAACAGCGGCTCCTCGCCGCGCGCCACCCGCTCCTGCGAGATCTTCACCAGCGGCCGCATGAAGCCGTCCAGCTTGTCCTTCGGGCAGTGGTCGGTGTGCAGGGCGATGTTCACCGGGTACTTGGCCGCCACGACCCGGGCGTACTCCGCCAGCGCGGTCGCGCCCGTGACCATGTCCTTCACCGTGGAGCCTGACAGGTACTCGGCTCCTCCGGTGGACACCTGCACGATGCCGTCGCTCTCGGCCTCCGCGAAACCGCGCAGCGCGGCGTTCAGCGTCTGGCTGGACGTCACGTTGATCGCGGGGAAGGCGAAGCCGTCGCGCTTCGCACGGTCGAGCATCTCCGCGTAGACCTCGGGCGTTGCGATGGGCATTGTCAGCGTCCTTTCATACGCAGGGTGCCGCCGGGCATCCGGCCGGGCGGTAGCTCCCGGACGTCCGCGTACCCAGTGACTGCCCAGGTCACGCGGTTTCCGGGTCGGGCATGCCGTCCGCGCCCAGTATCTCGCCTAATCGGAGCGTGGGGAAAGGTACGCTCGCTGTGTGGATCTCACTGCCCTTCCCCTTGACATCACCGAGTGGCTGCACCCGACCGCATGGCTGCAGCTTTTCGGCACATTCGCGACGATCGGCGTGCTCGCCATCATCTTCGCGGAGACCGGCCTGCTGATCGGCTGCATCCTTCCGGGCGACTCGCTGCTGTTCACGGCGGGGATCCTCACGGCGGTCTCGACCGTCAACGGCCAGGACTTCCAGCCGCTGTCGCTGCCCTGGCTGCTGATCGGCGGGCCGGTGGCGGCGATCGCCGGCGCCCAGCTCGGCCACTTCCTCGGCGCCCGCTACGGCCGCAAGCTCTTCGACCGGCCGGACTCGCGCATCTTCAAACAGGAGTGGGTGGAGAAGGCCGAGTACTACTTCAACCGGTTCGGCCCCGCGAAGGCGGTGGTCCTTGCCCGGTTCATCCCGATTGTCCGGACGTTCCTCAACCCGCTCGCCGGGATGCTGGGCATGGACGCGAAGAAGTTCTTCGTCTGGAACGCGATCGGCGGCATCGTCTGGACGGACGCGCTGTTCCTCCTCGGCCACTTCCTCGGGTCCGAAGTGCCCGACGTTGAGAAATACATCCTCCCGGGCGTAGCGGTCATCCTGGTTCTCTCGGTCATTCCGATCATTCGGGAGGTCCTGAAGGGCCGCAAAGCGGACCACGGTCCGAATAAGAATGGTCCGGAAGAGTCCCGTCCGTCGCTCAGCGGTGACAGTTATCGCTAACCTCCCCATGTGGGACGTCACCGGTCGGACCCTAGGGGTCTCGCGCGCATACTGATCGCGGCCTTGGCCGTGATGGCCGCCTTGGCCCTGCTCATCGTCGGGGGCATGGCCCTGGTCAACGCGATCATGAGCGAGCCCGACAAGAAGGGACCCGCGACGGGGGCATCGCCATCCGGTGACGGCGGGCGGACCACACCGAGCAGCAACGAGACCACCACGTCGCCGACGGCGCCGCTGCCCCTGGTGATCCGCGTGACCGGCCAGCCGACGACCGTCGTGGTCCGGGTGGCCGACGCCGGCGGCAAGGTGCTCGCCAACAGCACGCTCAACACCGGCGACACCCTCCAGTTCAAGGAGGCGCCCCTGCAGGTCGTCGCTCTCAACGGCGGCTCCCTGCAGGTCGCGATCTACGGCAAGGTCCAGCCGCGCGAGCCGAACGGCCAGCGCGCCCAGTGGCTCGTCAAGGCCCGCTAGCCGAGACCGAGGTCGGCGACCTCGTAGGGGTGCCGGTACTCCAGGCCCTCCTCGGCGATCCGGCCGGCCGCGCCGCGCTCCAGGATCGTCGCGACCGCCACCACCTCCGCCCCCGCCTCGCGCAGCGCCTCCACCGCCGTGAGGACGGAGCCTCCGGTGGTCGAGGTGTCCTCCACGGCGAGGACCCGGCGCCCCGCCACGTCCGGCCCCTCGATCCGGCGCTGCAGCCCGTGGGCCTTGCCCGCCTTGCGGACGACGAACGCGTCCAGGGCCCGGCCGCGGGCCGCCGCCGCGTGCAGCATCGCGGCGGCCACCGGGTCCGCCCCGAGCGTCAGCCCGCCCACGGCCTCGTAGTCGAGGTCCGCGGTCGCGTCCAGCATGACCCGGCCCACGAGCGGGGCCGCGGCCCCGTCCAGCGTCACCCGGCGCAGGTCCACGTACCAGGACGCCCGCTTCCCCGAGGACAGCACGAAGTCGCCGTGCACCACGGCCTTGTCCTTGATCTTCTGCAGCAGCTCATCACGATCGCTCACGTGCAGAACCCTATTGACCCTGCGTACGCGCTCCGTCCCCGCCGTGTACGGTTCGCGGGGTGACACCCGGAACCGTCGTCCTGCTGCACGCCCCCGGCGCCACCGCGGCCTCCTGGGGCGACCTTCCCGAGATGCTCCGCTCGTACGGCCTGGACGTCGTGGCGCCGGACGTCCCGGACGACTCCGGCCCCCGCTACATCGCCCGCGTCTCGCTCACCATCACCGCGACCGCCCCGGTGCCGCCGCTCGTCCTCGTGGCGCACGGGGCCGCCGGCCCTCTGCTGCCCGGCATCGGCCTGGCGCAGCGCGCCGCCCACCGCGCCGTGGGCGGCTACGTGTTCGTCGACGCCGATCTGCCCCGCCCGGCCCGGCACGACCACGACGCCCCGCAGGACGACCTCCCCACGGCCCCAGATTGGCCGGAGGCGCCCTGCGGGTACCTCCGGACCCATGCGGACCGCTCCGCCTCCCCGGAGCACGACCAAGCCGTCAGAGAGGCTCACCTACGCGGCTGGCCCGTGACCGAACACGAACCCCCCACCGCCGCCGCCCAATCCCTGAGCGAACTCATAGCCCGCTTGTGAGGAAGCCTGAACGGGGCGGCTCGTGACAGGGCCCTGAGTTACCCGTTCTTCAAAAGGTCGTCGAGGAGGGCGTCGTAGTCGTCTTCGCTTCGCCCCAGGTCGATGCGGGCTCGGTAGCGGAGGCGCAGGAGGGCCTCAAGACTGTCCTCGGCCAAGGCGACGTCGTCCGGGCCGGGGGTGAGGGAGTCGGCGTCCGGGGACGGCGCCTCGTCGGGGCCGCCGCCCATGCCCGTGCCCACGGCGCGGTCGCGGAGTTCGAGGACGACGTCGGCTCCGCTGGTGGCCCACTCGTGGGCACCGGTGGCGTCGCCCTGGGCGTAGAGCACCTCGGCGACGGCGCGGTACACCTCGGGGTCGCGCGGCTTGTCGGCGCGGATCTGGTCGACCAGGGCGCGGGCCTCGTCCCCGCGGCCCAGCTCGAAGAGCGCGTCGGCGAGGTAGGCGCGCGGGTCGCCGTAGGTCTCGCCGCCGTCCTCCATGGCCCGGCGGTACAGCTCGGCGGCCCGGGCGTGGTCGCCGGCGTGCTGCCACTGCTCGCCCGCCCGCAGCAGGACGTTGGCGCGTGAGACTCCGCCCGACACCGACTCGGCCAGCTCGGACAGCCTGCGGGCCGCCGAGATGTGATCGCCGGTGCGCAGGGTGTCGAACTCCAGGTCGTCGAGATCGTCTTCCGTCACATGCGTCACGGTTCAACGCTACCCGGCGCCGCCCGGCCGAAGCGGGCGAATCGATGATGATCGTGGAATACCGGGGCTAACGACGTCAGGTCACCTGCGGGAACGTTCGAGCGCGTCCCAGAAGCCGCGGCGCAGGGCGTGGCGGACCTCGTCGTGCAGCAGGAAGTCTATGGGCAGCGAGGAGCCCTGCAGGAGCCGGGCCTCGAGGTCGGACGGCATGCGCGGCTTGCGGGCGAGGACCGCCTCCAGCCACAGCGCGGGGGCGTCGCGGGCGACGGACTCGCCGAAGTCCTGGCCTTCCTGGTGGGCGGCCTTGACGGCGTCCGAGAGGGTCGGGGTCTGCTGCACCGGGACGGGGGAGATCTGCTGCGGGCCGGTGTAGGGGCCGTGCTGGCCGCCGGACGGCGACGGCTGCGGCTGGAGCGTCTGCGGGGGAGGCGGCGGGGAGGGCGCCGGGATGGGGGACGAGGTGTACTGCGGGCTGGGGGCCGGCGGCGCGGGCGGAGACGGGGCCTGCGTCGAGGACGGCCCGGCCGGGGCGGGATTCGGCGGGAGCGGCAGCCCGCCGGTGCCGTAGGACGATCCGGCGAGCCCGCCGCCCGTGCCACCGGGCAGCGGCATGGGCCCGGTGCCGATGCCGTGCCCGCCGGTCGGGGAGGACCCGCCGCCCAGCCCGCCGGTCATGGCCGGGCCGAGGTCGCGGACCGCCGGAGCCGGCGAAGGGGCGGGCGCGGGGGCCGGGGTCGCGGGCGGGATGCTCAGCGGGGAGGCGGGCGGCGGCCCGTTGCCGGCGGGGCTCTGGAGCGGCCCGAGCGAGGAGGCGTGCCCGTTCGTGCTTCCGTGCCCGTTGGACAGCGGGCTCGTCCCGAGCGAGGAGCCCCCGTCGACGCCGGTGAGCAGGTTGACGTAGGGGCGCAGGTGGCTGGAGCCGATCTCGATGAGGTCGTCGCACTCCTGGCGCAGCACCCGGGAGATCGTCCAGTTGCCGTCGACGGCGACGTGCACGACCGTGACGCGGACGCCGAGGTCCTGCGCGTCCGCGACGACCTGGGCGAGGTCCTCGTCGCCGCTGACCAGGACGGCGTCGGCGAGCGCCGAGTTGCGGGCCAGGGCCATCAGGTCGCGGTGGATCTCGGTGTCGACGCCCTCGCGGCGGCCGGGGCGGATGCGGCCGAGCCGCAGCTTGAGGCCCGGCAGGTCGGCCAGCGCGTCGTGCTCGGGGTTGCGGCGCCCCTCGACCGTCGCCTCGTACCAGTAGCAGCGCAGCAGCGGCATGCCGGTGCGCTCCCTGGCGAGGTTGCCGAGGAGTTGCAGGAGGCCGCCGAAGTCCCACGAGACGGTCTCGCGATGGCGCGTGCCGTGTACCGCCATGGCACCGTCCGCCAGCAGGTAGCCGGCGTCCACGAACAGGGCGCAGCGATCCATGCGGCACCGCCCTTCCTCAACACGGGAGCTCACAGCGTGCCCATTTCGGCGTAGCGACCCCGGGCGCTTATAGCGTAGTGAAGCCCGTCTGCCCGGTAGGCCGTTACGGCGATTCGCCACTCTTTCATGGCAAGCCGCCGGTTGGCGACTCCTCGGTAACAAGGATTCGGGAGCCGCGGCGGACGCTACCAGCCCTTCAGGCTCCGTCCGGCCCTTCCGAAGGATCTTTACGGGAAGAATCAGATGGCGGGGTCAGTGCAGGCGTGCCCGCGACCCTCACTTCAACCCGGGAGGGCGGCCGTGACCGCGGGCATCGCCGCGGGAGGCGGCGTGGTGCCGTATGAAGCGGATGTCGCCGCCTGGCGTGTCGACGTCCACGTGGACGCGCACCTCGACCGGCAGCAGCGGCACCCGCACTTCGATGTGGACCAGCAGGCCTCCAGGGCGTTCGACGGGACTGGGCGGGGGCGGGGCGGGCTCGGAAGGCCTGCTGACGTGCGGCGGCCTCACCCAAGGCTTCGGCGCCGGGCGGGGCGGCGTGGCCCGGGGGCGGGCCGCCGGCCGGACGGGGGCCTGCTTCTTCGCGAGCGGCTTCGCCGCCGGCGGCCTGACCGCGGGCGGTTTCGCGGCGGGCCGGACGGCGGGCGGGGCGACCGGCTCGGCGGCGGCGGGCGGCGGTGTGCGAGGCGGGGGGACGGGCCGGTCGTCGGACACGAGCGTGAGGGCGAGCGCCACCGCGCAGGCGGCGGCCACCACGGACCCCGCGAGCACCTGCTGCCGGCCTTTGGGCAGATGCCGTGCCCACAGGAGGAAGCCGCCCTTGGACGCCAGGTAGGCGGTGCCCGCCGAGCCCAGGACGAGCGGCCCGATGACGTCGCGCAGTGCCGTGTTCACCTGCGCCAGTTCCGTGTGGAGGCCCTTGCAGCGCTTGCAGCCGTCCAGATGGCGCCCGACCCGGCGGGAGTCGCGGCCCGGCAGCGCGTCGCGAACGTAGGCGCCGAGCTTGTCCAGGACGGGACGGCACGCGTCGCCGGGGTCGAGGCCGTCGAGGTGCATCTGGAGGTAGGCCTGCCGCAGCCCCTCGCGGGCCCGGTAGGCGAGCGCGGCGGCGCCGTTCGCGGTCAGGCCCAGGATCGGGGCGACGTCGGCGGGCTTCTCGTCCTCGACCTCGGTGTGCCAGAGGACGGTCTGCCACCGCTCGGGCAGCGACAGGAAGGCCCGCGCGACCATCGAGCGTTCCAGCCTCTCGACCGCGGGGTCGTCGAAGGGCTCCTCGACCTCGTACGCCTCGATGTCGCCGGTGTGGTGGACGCGCCGGTCGGCGCGCTGCCGGTCGTAGACCGTCCGCCGGACGGCCGTCAGCAGGTAGGGCCGGAAGCCGGAGTCGGGCCCGCCGCCGCGCCTGAGCACGGAGAGGACCTTGGCGAACGCGTCCTGGACGGCGTCCTCGGCGGCGTCGCGCCCGGCCAGATGGCCGGCGAGCCGGCGCGCGGCGGGCAGGTGCCGCTGGTAGAGCGTGCCGTAGGCGGCGTCGTCGCCCTCGCGGGTCCGGGAGATGAGTGCGGCATCGCTCGGCTCGGCGCCGCCGGGCGCCGCCACCTCGTCCCCTGGTCCCATGCTTGCTCATTGTGACTGATTGACCACCTGTTGTCGCTCATTTTGGTCACAGATATCTGCGGGAGCCGCGTCATAGCCGGGACACGGCGCCGTTGGAGGGGTGTGGACGGCGTCTGGGCGGGGTCGTCCACGCGGCGGGTGCGTTCGTTTCATCGAGGGGGTGAAACGAACGCACCCGTCCGTCACGTGATCTCGGTGCGCCCCATCTCGGACATCGTGCCGCTGGTCCCGGGCGTCTCCCACCGCACGCCGCAGGCGCTTCCGGACAGCTCGACGGTGGCGATGGCGTTGTCGAACCAGGGGCCGTTCGTCATCCGCCACCGGATCGGCGGCGCGGGCACCTTCGCCAGCCTCGCCAGGACGCGGAACGGCCGGCCGGCGGCCCGCGAGTAGGCGATGCGGTTCGCCCACCGGAACTTGCCCTCCAGCGGGTTGCGCAGGGGCGAGCAGACGATCTGGGTGATCTTCGACTGGGTGGCGGGCGCGGTGATCCGCGCCAGGTAGGAGTAGTGGATGTCGCCGGACAGGAACGAGATGCTCGCCGGCGCGGGGCCGCGCTCCCCGCGCCCGACGGCGACGACGCCGGCGGCGACGGCGCGGAACGACCTCTCGAACGCGGCCCAGTGCTCCAGGTCGGCGGCCTGGCGGATCTTCTCGCCGACCGCCGCGCCGCGCCTGCCCCACGCGCCCTCGGCCACGGCCTCGTTCCACGACTCGGCGTGGTGGATGGCCATGGGGAGCAGGAAGGGGAGCGAGCTGGCGATGAGCAGGTGGTCCATGCCGCCCTGGCACTGGCCGTCCAGCCAGTCGAACTCCTCGTCGTCGAGCATGCCGCGCCGGTCGTCGGTGAGGAGGCGGGAGCACCGGCTGTCGACGACGATCAGGCGCGTGCCGGCCCAGTCGTGGGCGTAGCTCCAGCGCGTGGTCTCGGGCTGCTTGTCGGCCTTCTCGGCGAACGCGTCGAGGACGGCGCCCGCGTCGCCGGTCTCGTCGGAGGCGGCCCGGACGGCCGCGAAGACGGGGTCGGACGCCCGGTCCTGAGGCGACATGTTCCCGAGGTGCTGGTAGATCCAGTACGACCCGATGCCGCCGGTGATGCGCGCCTTCCACCAGGGCTGGGACCACATCTCCCGGCGCCAGGTGTACGAGGTGTTCCAGTCGTCGCGGATGTCGTGGTCATCGAAGATCGTGAAGGTGGGGACGGTGGACAGCAGCCACCGGACGGCGGGGTCGTCGTGCCAGGCGAGCTTGTAGAGCTGGGTGTAGTCCTCGTAGTCGGCGACCTCGTCGTCCGGCGGCGAGCCCGGGGCGCGGCGGCCGCTGATGAACTCGCGCATCTGGGGGGTCAGCTCGTCGGCGTACACCTGGTCGCCGACCATGAGCAGGACGTCCGGCCAGACGGTGTCCTCCCCGCCGGTCCGGAGCCTGTCGGCGAATGCGGTGAGGGCGTCGTGCCCGTACTCCTCCACGGTCCCGGGCGAGCGGCGGCAGGAGCCGAAGGAGATGCGCAGCTCGCCGTGCTCGCGCAGCGTCCTGATGCGGGACGGGGGGAACCCGGCGCCGGCCTCGGGCCAGACGGTCTCGCCGTCCGCCTCCACCTCGTACGGGATCCGCGCCCCCGGCTCCAGCCCGTCGATCTCGACGACGGCGTAGTGGTGGCCGTGCGCCGTGAAGGTGCGGGCGGCGGCGTCCACCCCCTGCTCCCGGTTGACGACCCTGACCTCGCACGGACGATCGGTCTCCACCCAGATCGTCGCGGTGCGGTGACTCACGTGCCGGAGGTGGGGGCCGAGTACCAAAGCGGTCATAGAACGCCTCTCTAGCGGACGGGCGCCGATGTGTCCACAGCGCGGCCGGCCCGCGCCCGCACCGGAGGTCAGCGGGAGCCCAGGACCTCGGCCTCCTTCTCGGGGGGCAGACCGACCACGGGACGGTCGGGGCGCTGCGGAGCGCTGCCGCCTATCGACCGGAGCCAGGCCCAGGTGTCCGCGACCGTCTCCTGGACGGGCCTGCACCGCAGCCCCGCGGCGAGAGCCTTGCCGACATCGCCCCGGTGCAGGGTGTCGTACGCCTCCCCGGGCGGGAGCCAGACGGGAAGGTCGGTCCACGGCTCGATGCCCGCTTCCAGAATCGCTTCGGGGGCCGTCCAGACGAGATTCGCCTCCGCCCCCGTCACGTCGACGCAGGACTGGAGCAGTTCCTCCATCGTCGTGTGGCCGGGTGGGCTGACCAGGTCGTAGGGGCCGCCGAGCCCGCGTTCGACGGCGTCCAGGGTCCAGACGGCGAGGTCCCGCACGTCGATGTACTGCAGGCCGACGTCGCGCGGGCCGGGCGCCAGGACGTCGCCGCCCCGTGCCATGCGCGTCAGCCACCAGGGCAGCCGCCCGATGTTCTCGTACGGGCCCAGGATGAGGCCCGCCCGGACCAGGAGGGCGTTGTCCCCGTAGACGTCGAGCGCCGCGAGTTCGCCTCCGCGCTTCGCCTCCGCGTAGTCGACGTCGCCGTCGTCCGGGGAGCCGTCCACGACCTCGGCTTCTTCGCCGAGCCCGTACGGTTCCGGGTACCGGTACACCGAGCGGCTGGAGATGTAGGCGTACCGCGTGACGCGTCCATCGAGCAGGCGCGCTGTGTTCCGGACGACGAACGGTGCGGCGGACCAGGTGTCGATGACGGCGTCCCACTCTCCGTCCTCAAGCGCCTTGAGACCGCCCTCCGCGGTGCGGTCGCCGTGCAGCGAGACGACTCCCTGGGGCGGCTCGTGGCGCCCTCTGTGGAAGACCGTGACGTCCCAGCCGCGGGCAAGAGCCTCTTCGGTGATCGCCCGTCCGACGAACTCCGTCCCGCCCAGCATCAGAAGCCTCATGGAAGAACTCTGCCTTCCGTACCGGCCGGGTGTCGAAATCGGGTGGGCCCGAGTGTCGACAGAGTGACGGCCCCCGGCGACGAGTTTCGGAGCCGGCGAGGGTCACCACCTACAGGAGGAGGAACGATGCACTACCTGATGCTGATCTGCGGGGTCGAGGAGCAGGAGATGAGCCCCGCCGAGCAGGACGCGATGATCGCCGACACCGAGGCGTGGGTGAAGGAGATGGACGGCCGCGGCGTCCGGAGGTTCGGCGACCGGCTGCGCCTCACCGACACCGCGACCACCGTGCGCGTGCGGGACGGCGAGACGCTGCTGTCGGACGGGCCGTTCGCCGAGACCAAGGAGCAGATCCTCGGCTTCGACCTGATCGACTGCGCCGACCTGGAGGAGGCGCTCGACGTCGCGTCCCGGCACCCGTCGGCGCGGCGCGGCTCGATCGAGGTGCGGCCGCTCTGGCCGTTCGGGGAGGAGTGACGGAGACAGCAGTGACGGATGCGGGGCGTGCGGTCGCGGCGGCCTTCCGCGAGGAGTGGGGCCGGGTCGTCGCGACCCTCATCCGCATGACGGGCGACTGGGACCTCGCCGAGGAGTGCGCCCAGGAGGCGTTCGCGCGCGCCCTCGAACGCTGGCCGGACGACGGGGTGCCGCGCCGGCCGGGCGCCTGGCTGACCACGACGGCCCGCAACCACGCGCTGAACCGGATCCGGCGCGGCGCGACGGAGACCGCGAAGCTCAGGGAGCTGGGGGCGATGGCGGACGCGGAGGAGGGGCCGGACCCGGGCGGCCCGCCCGACGACCGGCTCCGGCTGGTCTTCACCTGCTGCCATCCGGCGCTGCCGGTCGAGGCCCGCGTGGCGCTCACGCTGCGCACGGTCCTCGGCCTGACCACCGGGGAGATCGCGCGAGCGTTCCTGGTCGCCGAGCCCGCGATGGCGCAGCGCCTCGTCCGGGCCAAGCGGAAGATCCGCCAGGCGGGCATCCCGTACCGGGTGCCGCCCGCGCACCTGCTGCCGGAGCGTACGGCGGCGGTCCTCGGCGTCGTGTACCTGCTGTTCAACGAGGGGTACGCGGCGACCGAGGGCGCCGACCCGGTGCGCGCCGGCCTGTGCGCGGAGGCGATCCGCCTCGCCCGGCTCCTGCGCGGCCTGGCCCCGGACGACCCGGAGGTCGCCGGGCTCCTCGCGCTCCTGCTGCTCCAGCACTCGCGGCACGCCGCGCGGACGGACGGGGCCGGCGACCTGGTCGCCCTGGAGGACCAGGACCGGAGCCGCTGGGACCGCGCGGCGATCGCCGAGGGCGCCGCGCTCGTGGACGAGGCCCTCCGCCGGGGCGAGCCCGGCCCCTACCAGGTGCAGGCGGCCATCGCCGCGTGCCATGGCGCCGCGCGCACGGCGGGCGAGACCGACTGGCCGCAGATCGCCGCCCTGTACGGAAGGCTCGAAGCGCTGGTGTCCGGGCCCGTCGTCCGGCTCAACCGGGCCGTCGCGGTGGCGATGGCGGACGGCCCCCTGGCGGGCCTGGCGCTGGCCGACCGCATCGAGGGCCTGGACGGCTACCACCTGTTCCACGCCACCCGCGCGGACCTCCTGCGTCGCCTCGGCCAGTCCGAGGAGGCCGCCGCGGCCTACCGGGAGGCGCTCGCGCTGGCCCGCGCCGACGCCGACCGCCGGTACCTGGCCCGCCGCCTCGGCGAGGTCCGGCGCACGTGCTGACGCGGTTGCGGACGACCCCCAACCGGCGGGGCGGTGGGAACCGATTCCGGGGGCGACGCCTCGCACCGACCCTGACCGCCCGTCATACCAGGCGGTATTTATACCCCATACATGATTGTCTCGGGAAAATTGCGGATAAGTCTTGCGAGCGGCAATGTTCTGGCTATGGTCGAGTCCTTGCAACTCTCATTCGGTGGGGAAATGGGCTTGGGCATTGACGGGTGCCTCGCGTCGATGATGACCATTCCGGGGGCGCGGCGGGTCACGCTGGTCGACTGCGCCAGCGGGCTCGCCGTGGCGGCGGCCGGCCGGGAGGACGTCCTCGACCAGCACGAGGACGCCGCCGGCGCGACCGACGTGGTGCGGGCGGTGCTGGCGTCGCCGGCGCTCAGCGCCACCGCGGCGGGGGACGACGTCGAGGAGATCATTGTCTGCGGAACGGACGGATATCATTTGCTGGCCCTTACCGGAGCGAATCTCGACGGACATCTGTTCGTCCATTTACTGCTCGACCGGGAAAGGGGCAACATCGCGCTCGCCCGGCTCCGCGTGCGCGATCTCCTCGGCGAGATCACGGGCGGATGACATGGCGGACGCGAACGCGGGATGGGTCGCCGGGGCCCTGGCGGCCCTGGAACACGAGAAGGCCACCGGCCTGCTGCGGGTGGGCGGCGACGGCGCGTTCCATGTCGACCGCGGGGCCGTCACCCTCGCCGAGAGCCGGCACACGCCGGGCCCCGGCGACCTCCCGGACGGGCCCGACCGGGAACTGGCCGGTCTGCTCGCGATGTTCGACGCCGCCTGCCTCCTCCTCGCCTCGCGGGCCGAGCCGGCGTTCACCGAGGGACCGCCGAGCGGCGGCCCCCGGCGGGTCACCGTGGCGACGCTCGTCCACGAGCAGCGCCGCCGCCGCGCCCTCCTCGACGCCGCCTGGCCCGACGGGAGCGTCGACGTCGCGCCGGTGGTGCCGGTCCGGCGCGTCCGGAGGCAGCGCGTCATCCTGACCGGCCTCCAGGCGGAGATCCTGCTCAACGCCGACGGCAGGCGCACCCCCGCCCAACTGGCCCGCGAGCTCGGGCGGACGGTGTTCGCGTGCCTGCTCGCCGTGCGGGGGCTCGCCGCGGCGTCGCTGGTGCGGACCGGCCCGCCGGACGGGCCCGGCGCCCCGCCCGTCCGCGAGGAGGTCCCCGCCGACTGGGCGCCCGCGGACCACGACCTGCTCGTCCGGCTCCACGCGGCGCTGGTGGAGTTCGGCTGACCGTGCTGGGGACCGAGTGGCTCACTTGATCGAAAGGCTGGCGAAGGTGGCGAAACGAGCGGGGGCCGGCCCGGCGGGCGCACCGGGCACGCCGGGCGCACCGGCCGCGGGGGCCGCTGCGGTGCGCGCGACGGAGCAGGCGGTGGCGGCGGAGCTGAGGTCGCTGCGGACCCGTGTCCCGCGGCTCGACGGGAGCCTCGTGGCCTCGGTGGACGGGCTGCTCATCGCGCACGACCTGCCCGGGGCCGTCGAGCCCGCCGGCATGGCGGCCGTGACGGCGACGGGCCTGTCCCTCGCCCACCGGATCGCGCAGACCGCGCACGGCGGCGCCTTCCACGAGGTCGTGATCCGCGGCGTGGACGGCTACGTGGTCATCTACGCCGCCGGACCCACCGCGTCCCTCACCGTCCTCGCCGACCCGGACGTCAACGTGGGCCGCCTCCACCTGGAGTCGCGGCCCGCCGCCCGCGCCATCGCCGCCCACCTCACGGGCGCGCGCCGCCCCTGACGGCGCGGCGCCACGCAACGAAGCGCACGACAACGAAGCGCACACGACAAGGAAAGGGGAGCACCATGTCCAATCTCGATCTCGCGCTCAAGGACATGATGACGATCGACGGGGCCATCGGCGTCGCCGTCGTCGACTACAACAGCGGGATGGCCCTCGGCCAGCTCGGCAGTTCCAAGGCCCTCGACCTGCAGGTCGCGGCCGCCGGGAACACCGAGGTGGTGCGCGCCAAGCTCCGCACGATGGACCAGCTCGGCATCAAGGAGGAGATCGAGGACATCCTCATCAGCATCTCCAGCCAGTACCACGTCATCCGGCCGGTCACCGGCCGCAAGGGCAAGGGGCTGTTCCTCTACATGGCGCTCGACCGCGCCCGCGGCAACCTGGCGCTCGCCCGCCACCGCCTCCGCGAGATCGAGGAGAACCTCGAGGTCTGACGGAACGCGAAGGCGGCCTGGGGAGAGAACCCCCGGGCCGCCTTCACGCGGTCACTTCGTCATCTTCAGGCCGCTCGACGGCTGGACGGTCAGGCGGTCGGCGGCCTCGTCGAGGTCGACGACCACCTCGTCGCCGTCGCGGACCTCACCGGACAGCAGCTCGCGGGCGAGCTGGTCGCCGATCGCCGTCTGCACCAGCCGGCGCAGCGGCCGCGCGCCGTACAGCGGGTCGTAGCCGGTCAGCGCCAGCCACTCGCGGGCCGCGGGCGTGACCCGCAGCGTGAGCTGCCGGTCGGCGAGGCGGTCGGCCAGCCGGTCCACCTGGAGGTCGACGATCCGGGTCAGCTCGTCGGTCGACAGGGCGTCGAACAGGATCACGTCGTCCAGGCGGTTGAGGAACTCCGGCTTGAACGAGTTCCGGACGGCGTTCCACACCGCCTCCCGCTTGGCCCCGTTCTCCAGCGTCGGGTCGACGAGGAACTGCGACCCGATGTTGGAGGTGAGGATCAGGATCGTGTTGCGGAAGTCGACCGTGCGGCCCTGGCCGTCGGTGAGGCGGCCGTCGTCCAGCACCTGCAGCAGGATGTCGAAGACCTCCGGGTGCGCCTTCTCCACCTCGTCCAGCAGGACCACCGAGTACGGGCGGCGCCGGACGGCCTCGGTGAGCTGGCCGCCCTCCTCGTAGCCGATGTATCCGGGCGGCGCGCCGACCAGGCGGGCGACGCTGTGCTTCTCGGAGTACTCGCTCATGTCGATGCGGGTCATCGCCCGCTCGTCGTCGAACAGGAACTCCGCGAGCGCCTTCGCCAGCTCCGTCTTGCCGACGCCCGTCGGGCCGAGGAACAGGAACGAGCCGGTCGGCCGGTCGGGGTCGGAGATGCCCGCGCGGGCGCGGCGCACCGCGTCCGACACCGTGCGGACCGCGGTCTCCTGGCCGATCAGCCGCCTGCCGAGCTCGTCCTCCATGCGCAGCAGCTTCGCGGTCTCGCCTTCGAGCAGCCGCCCCGCCGGGATGCCCGTCCAGGACGCGACCACGTCGGCGACGTCGTCCGGGCCGACCTCCTCCTTGACCATCGTGTCGCGGGTCTCGGTCGCCTCCGACGCCTCCTCCAGCTGCTTCTCCAGCGCCGGGATCTCGCCGTAGACGAGCCGCGAGGACGTCTCCAGGTCGCCGTCGCGCTCGGCCCGCGCGGCCTCGCCGCGCAGCTGGTCGATCCGCTCCTTGATCTCGCCGACCCGGTTCAGCTCCGCCTTCTCCCGCTCCCAGCGGGCGTTCAGGCCGCTCAGCTGCTCCTGCCGGTCGGCGAGGTCGGCGCGGAGCCGTTCGAGGCGCTGCCGGGACGCCTCGTCGGTCTCCTTCTCCAGGTTCATCTGCTCCATCTTCAGCCGGTCGACGGCGCGCTGCAGCTCGTCGACCTCGACCGGCCGGGAGTCGATCTCCATGCGCAGCCGGGACGCGGCCTCGTCCACCAGGTCGATCGCCTTGTCCGGCAGGAACCGGGAGGTGATGTAGCGGTCGGACAGCGTCGCCGCCGCCACCATCGCCGAGTCGTTGATCTGCACCTTGTGGTGCGCCTCGTACCGGCCCTTCAGCCCGCGCAGGATCGCGATCGTGTCCTCGACGGTCGGCTCCCCGACGAACACCTGCTGGAACCGGCGCTCCAGGGCGGCGTCCTTCTCGATCCGCTCCCGGTACTCGTCCAGCGTCGTCGCGCCGATCATCCGCAGCTCGCCGCGGGCCAGCATCGGCTTCAGCATGTTGCCGGCGTCCATCGCGCCCTCGGCCGCGCCCGCCCCGACGACGGTGTGCAGCTCGTCGATGAACGTGACGACCTGCCCCTCGCTCTTCCTGATCTCGTTGAGGACGGCCTTCAGCCGCTCCTCGAACTCGCCGCGGTACTTCGCGCCCGCGACCATCGCGCCGAGGTCCAGCGAGACCAGCCGCTTGCCGCGCAGCGACTCGGGGACGTCGCCCGCGATGATCCGCTGGGCCAGGCCCTCCACCACGGCCGTCTTGCCGACGCCGGGCTCGCCGATCAGCACCGGGTTGTTCTTCGTCCGGCGCGACAGCACCTGGATCACCCGGCGGATCTCCGGGTCGCGGCCGATGACCGGGTCGAGCCGGCCGTCGCGGGCCGCCGCCGTCAGGTCGACGCCGTACTTCTCCAGCGACTGGTAGGTGCCCTCGGGGTTCTCGCTGGTGACGCGGGCGTGGCCGCGCACCTTCTCGAACGCCTCCAGCAGCGCCTCGGGCGTCGCGCCGAACTCCTTCAGCAGGCCCGCCGCCGGACCGCCGTCCGCCGCCAGCCCGACCAGCAGGTGCTCGGTCGAGACGTACTCGTCCTCCAGCTGCTGCGCCCGGTTGGCCGCCGTGTTGACCGACCGCTGGAGCTGGCCGGACAGCCGCGGCGTCGCCACCGTCGACCCCTGCGCCTTCGGCATCGCCGCGAGCTGCTCCTCCGCCCGCCGCCGGATCACCTGCCAGTCGGCGCCGACCGCCTCCAGCAGCGGCACCGCCGTCCCGTCCGGCAGCCCGATCAGGGCCACCAGCAGGTGCTGCGGGTCCACCTCGGGGTGCCCCTCGGCCGCCGCCCTGCGGACCGCGATCGACAGCGCCTCCTGGCTCTTCTGCGTCAGCTTGTAGTCCATCGCCCCACCCCGTGCTCTTCCTTCCGGGGCAACCCCCAGACCCCTGCCTTGTCAATCTGGGGGACAACCCCCAGACCCCCGGCACTGCCTTTGTTCAGTCCGAGTCGCGCTCGTGCCACACCACGACGCTCGTGCGCCTGATGGGCACGAGGTCGGCGCCGGGAGTGCCGCCCGGCTCCCCGTGCCGCCGCTGCTGCGCGAGCCGCGCCGCGACCGCCCGGGTCGATTCGAGTTCGTTCGCGAGGTCCTCCAGCGCCGCGTGCGCCTTGCCGAGCTCCTCGCGGAGCCGCACGTTGTCGCGCTGCAGCTCCAGGATGTGCTTGATGCCGGACAGATTGATGCCCTCCTCCTGGGAGAGCCGCTGGATCTCGCGGAGCATCACGATGTCCCGCATCGAGTAGCGGCGTCCCCGGCCCGCCGTCCGGCCGGGGGACACCAGGCCCATCCGGTCGTAGGTGCGCAGCGTCTGCGGGTGCAGTCCGGACAGCTGCGCCGCCACGGAGATCACGTAGACCGGAGTGTCGTCGCCGAAGGGATCCATGAAGATCACTCCTGTCTGGCCTGCTGGAGGAGGTCCGCGCGCAGGTCCTCGCCGGCGCCCGCCGTCCGGAGCCGGTCGAGCGCCTCGCGCGCCTGCTCGTCGAGCTTCTGCGGGACGTGCACGTCGACCGTGACCAGCAGGTCGCCCTTCGTGCCGTCGCGCCGCGGCGCGCCCCGGCCCTTCACGCGGAACGTGCGGCCGTTCGGGGTGCCCTCGGGCAGCTTCAGCGTGACGGGCTGCCCCTGGAAGGTCGGCACCCGGATCTCGCCGCCGAGCGCCGCCTCGGGGAACGTCACCGGGACGGTCAGCGTCAGGTTGTCGCCGCTGCGCCCGAACACCTGGTGCGGCAGCACCTTGATGTTCACGTACAGGTCGCCGGCCGGGCCGCCGTTCTCGCCGGGCGCGCCCTTGCCCTTCAGCCGGATCTTCTGCCCGTCCGCGACGCCCGCCGGGATGCGGGCCTGGATGGTCCGCGTGCCGGTCGCGCGGCCGCTGCCGTGGCAGATCGGGCACGGGTCGTCCACGACGAGGCCCCGTCCGCGGCACTCCTTGCACGGCTCCTGGAAGCCGAAGTTGCCGAGGTTGCGGGTCTCGTGCCCGGTGCCCTCGCAGCTCGGGCACACCCGCGGCACGGTGCCGGCCTTGGCGCCCGTCCCGCGGCAGCCGTCGCAGGCCGCCTCGCTGGTCAGCTTGATCGGAACGGTGACGCCGTTCATCGCGCGGCCGAACGACAGGGTCACCTCGGTCTCGACGTCCGCGCCGCGCCGCGCGCGCCGCGTCCCCGCCGTGCGGGTGCCACCACCGCCGCGGCCGCCGAACAGGCCGCCGAACAGGTCGCCGATGCGCTCTCCGGCGCCGCCCGGCTGCGTCCCGCCGGTCTGGCCGAACAGGTCGCCGAGGTCGAACCCGAATCCGCCGCCCTGCTGGCCGCGGAAGCCGCCCGGCATCGAGCGCACCGCGTCGTACTCCTTGCGGCGCTTCTCGTCCGACAGGACGTCGTAGGCCTCCGAGACCTCCTTGAAGCGGTCCTCGGCCTCGGCGTCGCCCTTGTTGGCGTCCGGGTGGTACTTGCGCGCCAGCTTCCGGTAGGACTTCTTGATCTCCTCCTGCGAGGCCGACTTCGCGACACCGAGGACCTTGTAGTAGTCCTTCTCCAGGTAGTCCTTGGTGCTCACGGCGCCCCGCCTTCTGCTATCGCCACATGCCACATGTCTTCGGGCCCCTGCGGGGCCCGCCCTCGCGGGCGGGCCCCGTGGGGATCATTCGCTCGTTTCGTCGTCCGCCTCGTCCGGCCCGCCGCCGGACTCCCCGGCTCCGGAGTCCGGAGCGGGGTCGGCCACCGCCACGCGGGCGGGCCGCAGGACCCGCTCGCCGATCCGGTAGCCGGGCTGCAGGACGTCGGTGACGCTCGTCTCGGTCACCTCGGCCGAGTGCGAGTGCATCAGCGCCTCGTGCACGACCGGGTCGAAGGGCTCGCCCTTCTCCCCGTACCGCTCCAGGCCGAGCTTGCCGGTGACCGCCTCAAGGCTCTCCGCGACGGACTTGAAGCCGCCGGTGAGCTCCTCGTGCTCCCGGGCGCGGCCGATGTCGTCCAGCACCGGGAGCAGCTCGGACAGCACCTGCCCGAGGGCCTGCTCGCGGACGGCGACCCGGTCGCGCTCGACGCGCTTGCGGTAGTTGTCGTACTCCGCCTTCAGGCGCTGGAGGTCGGCGAGCCGCTCCGCCAGCTGGGTCTTCAGCGAGGAGTCCTCCCCGCCCGTGGCCTTGGCGCCGGCCCCGTCCACCGGGGCCTCCGGGGCCGCGGGGGTCTCCCCCGCCTGCGCCCGGACCTCCCCGGTCTCGGGATCGATGCGCCGCTTGTCGCGGATCACCGGGCCCTCCTTCTCCTCGCCCCCGTTGGGAGAGGACGTCACGACGCACCACCCTTCTGGGGGACGCCCCCCAGACCCCCGGGGTGGAGGGCCGAAGATCCTCGCTTCGCTGCGGTCATCGGCCCTCCTCCTTCGGCTTGTCCTCGTCGACGATCTCGGCGTCGACGACCTCGTCGTCCTGCGGCTGGCCGCCCTGGGCGCCGGCCGTCGGCCCGTGGTCCTCGGCGCCGGCCTGGGCGCCCTCGGGGTTCTGCGCGTACATCGCGGCGCCCATCTTCTGGCTCACCTGCGCGAGCTTCTCGGCGCTGCCCTTGATCGCGTCGACGTCGGTGCCCTCCAGGGCCTTCTTGACCTCGGCGACCGCGTCGTTCACCTCGGTCTTCAGCTCCGCGGGGACCTTCTCGTCGTTCTCCCGCAGGAACTTCTCGGTCGAGTACGCGAGGGTGTCGGCCTGGTTGCGGACCTCGGCCTCCTCCTTGCGCCGGCGGTCCTCCTCGGCGTACTGCTCGGCGTCGCGCATCATCTTCTCGATGTCGTCCTTGGGCAGCGCGCTGCCGCCCGTGATGACCATCGACTGCTCGCGGCCGGTGCCCTGGTCCTTCGCGCTGACGTTCACGATGCCGTTGGCGTCGATGTCGAAGGTGACCTCGATCTGCGGGACGCCGCGCGGCGCCGGCGGCAGACCGGTGAGCTGGAAGGTGCCGAGCTTCTTGTTGTACGCGGCGATCTCGCGCTCGCCCTGGTAGACCTGGATCTCCACGGACGGCTGGTTGTCGTCGGCGGTGGTGAACGTCTCCGACCGCTTGGTCGGGATCGTGGTGTTCCGCTCGATGATCTTGGTGAAGATGCCGCCCTTGGTCTCGATGCCGAGGCTCAGCGGGGTCACGTCCAGCAGCAGGACGTCCTTGACCTCGCCCTTGAGCACGCCGGCCTGGAGGCTGGCGCCGATCGCGACGACCTCGTCGGGGTTGACGCCCTTGTTCGGCTCCTTGCCGCCGGTCAGCTCCTTGACCAGCTCGGATACCGCGGGCATCCGGGTGGAGCCGCCGACCATGACCACCTGGTTGATCTCGTTCACCGAGATGCCGGCGTCCTTCAGCACCTGCTGGAACGGCGCCTTGGTGCGCTCCAGGAGGTCGGAGGTCATCCGCTGGAACTCGGCGCGGGTGAGCTTCTCGTCCAGGTGCAGCGGGCCCTCGGCGGACGCGGTGATGTAGGGCAGGTTGATCTGCGTCTCGGACGAGCCGGACAGCTCGATCTTGGCCTTCTCCGCGGCCTCGCGGAGCCGCTGCAGCGCCATCTTGTCCTTGGACAGGTCGACGCCGTTGGCGTTCTTGAAGCGCTCGACCAGCCAGTCGACGACCTTGTTGTCCCAGTCGTCGCCGCCCAGGTGGTTGTCGCCGCTGGTGGCCTTCACCTCGACCACGCCGTCGCCGACCTCCAGCAGGGACACGTCGAACGTGCCGCCGCCGAGGTCGAACACCAGGATGGTGGCCTCGTTCTCCTTCTCCAGGTGGTAGGCCAGCGCCGCCGAGGTCGGCTCGTTGATGATGCGCAGGACGTTCAGGCCCGCGATCTGGCCGGCCTCCTTGGTGGCCTGGCGCTGGTGGTCGGAGAAGTAGGCGGGGACGGTGATGACCGCGTCGGTGACCGTCTCGCCCAGGTAGGACTCGGCGTCCCGCTTGAGCTTCTGCAGCACGAACGCGCTGATCTGCTGCGGGTTGAAGTCCTTGTCGTCGATCTTGGTCTTCCAGTCGGTGCCCATCTCGCGCTTGACCGACCGGATCGTCCTGTCGACGTTGGTCACCGCCTGGCGCTTGGCGACCTCGCCGACCAGGACCTCGCCGTTCTTGGCGAAGGCGACGACGGACGGCGTGGTCCGCGACCCCTCCGCGTTCGCGATGACGGTGGGCTCGCCGCCCTCCAGGATCGCGACGACCGAGTTGGTCGTCCCGAGGTCGATGCCGACCGCACGTGCCATGTTTCTCGTCCTCCGTCGTATCCGGTGGTATCGCAGCCCCGGTCGCCCCCGAGGCGCGGCCGGTTGAGTCTTCTGCCCGCTAGGTTGCCCGGCGATCTCATCCTTGTCAAATGACTTGAGTCGGCCGGACTCAACTTTGCTGACGACCTCTACAACAGGACGAGTGAGCGCCCTATTCCGGTTCCCGGCGCGGTCCCGCCGGCGCCGGCCGTGAACTCGATCGGCCTCTGCGGGTGATCAACATCGACCGTCCCATCGCGGGACGGCGATGGCAGAGGAGACTCGATGACCCACAGACGCCGGAGCCGGGCCCTGCTCGGCCTCCTGACGGCGGCCGGGGCGCTGGCCGCGGTCCCGCCGCCCGCGCACGCCGCGCCGAGCCCCTCGGGCGGCCTGGACACCCGCGGTTCCTGGAAGGTGACCCTGCTGACCGGGGACGTGGTCGCCGTCCGGACGGTCAGGGGCAGGCCCCCGCTCGTCTCGGTGACCCCCGCACCCGGGCGGGAGAAGCGCGCGTTCCGCAAGGAGATCCGCCCGGACGGGCACGTCGTGGTCGTCCCGATCGACGTCGCCGGGCTGGTCGGCCGGCTGATCGACCCCGAGCTGTTCGACGTGACCGCCCTGGTCGCGCAGGGCTACGACGACGCCCGCAGCAAGGACCTGCCGCTGATCGTCCAGCGCGGCAAGGACGCGCGCTCCCTGTCGGCGCTCGGAGGGACGCTCGACAAGACGCGGGACCCTGCCGAGCATCGGCGCCGTCGCCGTGCGGCAGCCCAAGAGCGACGCGAGCGCCCTCGGCAGGACGCTGGCCGGGCTGCGAGGCCCCTCCCTGAAGGCGACGGGCGGGATCCGGCACATCTGGCTGGACGGCAAGGTCAAGGCGAACACCGCCCCGACCGCCCCCGCCGCCGGGCGGCTCGACCGCAACCTGCGGCAGGTCGGCGCGCCGGAGGCCTGGCGCGCCGGATACACCGGCAAGGGCGCGAAGGTCGCCGTCCTGGACACGGGCGTGGACGCCGGGCACCCCGACCTCAAGGGACGCATCGCCGAGACGAGGAACTTCTCCGAGTCGGCCGGCACCGCCGACCGGTTCGGGCACGGCACGCACGTCGCCTCGACCGTCGCCGGGACGGGCGCCGCCTCGGACGGGCGGCGCAAGGGCGTCGCCCCGGACGCGGACCTGCTGATCGGCAAGGTCCTCGACGACGAGGGCTCCGGCACCGACTCCAGCGTGATCGCCGGAATGGAGTGGGCGGCGCCGCGCGCCGACGTCGTCAACATGAGCCTCGGCGGCGCCCCCACCGACGGCGCGGACCCCCTCTCGCTGGCCCTGAACGACCTGACGAGGCGGCACGGGACGCTGTTCGTCGTCGCGGCCGGCAACGACGGCCTGGTCGGGTCGGTCGGTTCGCCCGGCACGGCCGACGCCGCGCTGACCGTCGGGGCGGTCGACGCCCGCGACCGGCTCGCGGAGTTCTCCAGCCGGGGGCCGCGCGGCCACGCCGCCAAACCGGAGATCGTCGCGCCGGGCGTCGACATCGTCGCCGCCCGCGCCGAGGGCACCGCCATGGGCACCCCGACCGGGGCGGCCTACACGAAGTCGTCCGGGACGTCGATGGCCACGCCGCACGTCGCCGGCGCCGCCGCGCTGCTCGCCGCGAGGCACCCGGACTGGGGGCCGGCCCGCCTCAAGGCCGCCCTCGTCGGGACGGCCGACCCCGCGACCGGCGGCGACGCCTACGAGCGCGGCGCCGGACGCCTCGACGTCGGGGAGGCCGCGAAGAGCCCCGTCCTCGCCGCGCAGAGCATCGTCGATCTCGGCACGTCCCGGTTCCCCCAGCACGGCGCGCTGTCGACGAAGCTCGGCTGGACGTCCCAGTCGTCCGGCCCCGTCCGCCTGCGGTTGAGCGTGAAGGTCGTCGACCGCCGCGGGCACGCGGCGGACGGCGCGGCGAGCGTCCCGGCGGCCGTGGACGTCCCGGCGGGCGGCGCCGGCGAGGCCCCGCTGACCGTGAACGCGGCCGAACTCGCCGACCGTCCCGGCCTGTACACGGCCGTGGTGACGGCGAAGGGCGGCGGCGCCGTCCTCGAAACGCCCGTGACGTTCTACGTCGAGCCCCCGTCGCACGACCTCACGATCAGGGCCACGCCGCTGCCCGGCACCGACCCCGCGAACTTCTCCGCCTCCGCGACGGTGGTCAATCTGGCCGACATGGCGCTGTTCTCCGAGTGGGTCGACGCCACCGGAACGGCGAAGGTCCGCGTCCCCGACGGCCGCTACGCGGTCCTCGGCAACGTGGACGACTTCGGCGACTGGCGTTCGGCCCTCGCCGGCGACCCCGAGGTGGTCGTCGGAGGGCCCGCGACCGTCACGCTCGACGGCGCCGCCGCCGTGCGGGTCGGCGCGCGCGTCGAGGGCGTCGAGACCGAGCAGACGATGATGTCCGCGGACATGGTCCGCGACGCCGGCCAGGGGCTGTGGTGGTTCAGCGCCTACTCCTTCGATCCCGCGAACGCGCCCGTGTACGCCCAGCCGATGGGCGGCGTCCAGACCGGGACGTTCAGCGCGTACACCAACCACCGGCTGACCGCGCCCGGCACGGTCTACGACGTCGTCCACCCGCTGGGCGGCGGAATCCCCGCCGACCCGGCGCACGTGGTCACCGGCGCCGAGCTCAAGCGGATGGCCCGCGTCGACCAGGAGTTCGCCGCGTTCGACGGGGATCTGGGCATCCCCATGAGCGAGAAGCGCTACGGCATCAGCCCGGAGGGCCTGCTGACCTTCGACGCGGCCGGCGACGTCAAGCCCGGGACGTCCCGGACCGACTACGTCTCGACCGTCCCCGGCATGCTGTGGGGCGACGAGGGGTTCGTCAAGTTCGGTGAGGAGTTCTGGGTGGACCAAGGGCCCTTCGGCAAGCTGGAGCCGGGCGAGCGGGTCTCCGCCCGCTGGGGCCTCCAGCCGCTGCGCCCCGGACCCTACTCGGGCACCGGCGTCACGCCCAGCGGCTGCGCCCGCTACCCCGCGGCCCGCACCGGGCAGAGCATGCGCGTCGCGATCGTCGACCTCCAGACCCGCCCGGACGGCTTCGACTGCGCCATGCACGAGGTGAAGGGGCACATGGCGCTGTTCGCCGACGACCAGAAGGTGGGCGAGAAGGACGGCCCGTTCGGGGAGTTCACCGTCCCGTCCGGCGAGGCGGACTACCGGCTGACGTACGACAACGACGCGTCGGCGATCCTCCCGGTGTCGACCCGCACGTCGACGTCCTGGACGTTCCGCTCCCGCGAGCCGCGCGGCGGCAGGAGCGCCAACCTCCCGCTCCTGCTCGTCGACTACGACCTGAACCTCGACCTGCGCAACCAGCCGTCCGGTGAGCCCGCCGTGTTCACCGTCGCGCGGATGGCGGGCTCCGGCCGGGCCGAGGTCACCGGGCTGCGCTTCCGGACGTCCGTTGACGACGGCGGGACCTGGCAGGACGTCCAGGTGAGGCCACTCGGCGGCGGGCGGTTCGCCGCGCCGCTCCCGGCGCCCGTCAAGGGGCAGGCCGTCTCGCTGCGCGTCACCGCGCAGGACGCGGGCGGCAGCGGCGTCGACCAGCGCGTCATCCGCGCCTACCGCGTCCGGTAGCCGCGCCGCGAAAGGGCCGCACGCGCCTCTCGTCCGGTCGTCCGGGCGGGGGGCGCGTGCGCGTGTGAAGGGTGATCGGGGGATCGGTTGAGAGCGGGGTGACCGAGCACTCCCCCCGACGACGAGGATCACTCCATGGCCCACCACCACCCGCCGGACCCCGGGTCCCGGTCCGGTGCGGAGCCGGGCGCGTCCGGCTCCGACGCCTCGGACGCGGCGGCGATCGTCCGGTCGCGGCGCGATCCCGCCGCGTTCGCGGAGATCTTCCACCGGCACTTCTCCGCGATCCACGGGTACGCGGCGCGGCGCCTCGGCGTCGACGCGGCGGACGACATCGCCGCCGAGACCTTCCTCGCCGCGTTCAACAAGCGCGGCCGTTTCGACCCCGACCGGGGGACGGTCCGCCCGTGGCTGTACGGGATCGCGACGCGGCTGATCGGGCTGCACCGGCGCGCGGAGGGCCGCCGCTACCGGGCGCTGGCGCGCACCCCCGCCGAGCACGTCCAGGACGGCCACGAGGACCGGGTCACGGCGCGCGTCACCGCCGGCGGGGCGGGCGCGGACCTCGCCGACGCGCTGGCCCGGCTGCCGCGCGGCGACCGGGACGTCCTGCTGCTGGTGGCCCTGGCCGACCTGACCTACGAGGAGGTCGGGCAGGCGCTCGGCCTCAAGACGGGCACCGTCGCGTCCCGCCTGCACCGCGCCCGGCGCCGCCTGAGGGAGTCGCTCGGCGGAACCCATCCCGCGCTGATCGTTGAGGAGACGCCCGCGTGAACGAGATCGACATGAACGAGACGGCCCGGGTCCGGCGGCTGCTGGGGGAGCCGCCGCCCCCGTCGGCAGAGGCGTCGGCGCGGGCGCTGGCCCGGCTGGAGGAGGCGATGGCGCCGGGCGGGAGGCACGTCCGGCCCTCCGGGGCGGGGCGGCGGCGCTTCGGCCGGTCGCTCCACCTGGGCGCGGGGCTCGTCGCGGCCGGGGCGGCGGCGGCCGTCGCCATCGTGGCCACCGGCCAGGGCTCCCCGGGTTCGCCGCCGGACGCGCCGCCCGCCTCCGTCGACCTGGGCAGGCAGGCGGTGCTGGTGGCGGCGGACAGGGCCGCCGAGCAGCCGACGGGCAACTACTGGTCCGCGGAGAGGCTCAGCGGTCAGGCCTACGTGGTGCGGGCGCGGACGGGCACGTACGCGATCTTCGGCGCGCACGACGAGACGTTCAACTGGACCGGCGCGAAGAAGGGGATGGGCGAGGCGTACTACAGCCGCGACCTGCCGGCGCGTCCGCAGACCCCGGCGGACGAGGCGCTGTGGCGCAAGGCCGGGTCGCCGTCGAACATCCGCGTCTGGTCCAACGACCACTACTACACCTACAGCACCAAGGCGACGAAGTGGCGGTCGGAGGGCCCCGAGGTCGGCGTCGACCCGGAGGGCGGCGGGGTGTTCCTGGACAAGTCGGTTGAGGAGCTGCGGAACCTGCCGACCGACCCGGCCAGGCTCGCCGCGATGTTCCTCGACGACGACGCGATGGGGCGGGCCGCGGGCCTGAACCCGAAATCCAAGAAGGCGAAGGCCGAGGCGCTGCGCATGGGCCCCGCCCAGACCGCCACCCTCAAGATCATGCGGGTGTCCGGGCTGCTCGGCACCCCGCTCCCGCCGAAGGTGCGGGCGGGCCTGATGAAGGCGCTGGCCGCGCAGCCGGGCATCCACGCGATCGGCCACGTCACGGACCCGCTGGGCCGCCGGGGGGTCGCGCTGGCGGCCGGGGAGCGCGATGTCACGATCACCGCGGAGTACGGCACGCCGAAGGCCGAGCAGGGGACCTACCGCGCCCGCCAGACGATCGTCTTCGACGAGCGGACCGGCGCGCTGCTGTCCCGGCAGTACGTGCTGACCCGGCCGGGCGGCCCGTACGCGCGGATGAAGCCGGGCTTCGTCATCGAGTACCAGGCCGTCCGCTCGGCGGGCTGGACCGACGCCAAGCCGAAGCCGCCCGCGGAGCTGCCCTTCTGATCCGTCCTCGACCGGGTCGCGCGCGCAGGCCCCCCGCCCGCTACC
>NZ_JBEZJP010000053.1:0-29599 GCF_040653175.1 Actinomadura sp. NPDC048032 | reverse complement strand
TGCTGACGGCCAGTGCCCTGAAGGGGCTGGTCTCGGTTCCGGTGCTGTTCGTGCTCTTCCTGAGCGCGCACGGCCCGACGGTCGTGAGCCAGCACGGTCGACAGGACGTACCAGGTCATCCAGCGATCGTCGGTCCAGATGAGGACCGGCAACCCGACCAGGCAGGCGCTCGCCCAGCAGTTGAGCTCGACGACGCGGGAGAGGAGGCCCATCTCGGTCAGCCTTCCCGAGGCGATCGTGCCGTTGACGCCGATGACGGCGGCCACGCCCGCCAGGGCCAGGCCCACCAGCGCCGTCCCGCCCGTGAACGGCCTGGTCAGCATGGTGACCCCGGCCAACCCGATCACGAACCAGATGACGTGCCTTCGCCGGCGCGACCCGCGCGAGAAGACCAGCCGCCACGTCGCCAGGCCGAGCGCCCCGAGCGTCATGACCGTCATCAGGGTTCCGACATCCACGCTCTTCAGCGCGGCCTGGTGGACCTGCCCCTGGAAGAGGCTGGGAACCACCAGAGCGAGCACCCACGCCCACTGGCGTCGGCTCCATCGGATCTTGACCGCCCGTCGCTTCGGCCTGCCAGGCGAAAGACGCGTGACCGCGCTGAAGAAGACGGCCCCGAAGATCGTGATCAGTGCACCCACGGGCGCCGGCGAGTACTCGGGGTAGAGCCGCGTCGCGTACGCCGACCCTACCGATACGAGAATCAGGGAGAGCGCTTCCGCAAGCGCCCCCCAGGTTCTGCTCATGAGGAATCTCCTTTGGTTTCGACCGGCTCTTCGCCGGTACCCGACCGCATCGGCCAGGCCAAAGAGACCGTCCTAGGGGAGACGCCCTGCGCAATCTCGATCGGTTGGGTCAGGAACCGTGAACCCCCTCGTGAATTCGGGTCATCGGGGATGGGGCAGCCCGAACGCGGGCTTCGGACAGCGGTTGAGGCTTCAAAGAGTGGCGCGTTCATGCCACGGCATGCACCCATTCCCGCACTCTGAGTGACGATGGATCGAACGGTTCTCGCGGACTTCGGTCTGGGGAGCCATCTTCGATGGCAGGAGTGCACATGAGAAAAGGCCTGTTGACCAGGGCGGCGACCGTGACGGCCGCGCTGGGGGTGCTGGTGGCGTCCGGCGCGAGCGGCCAGGCGGCCTACGCCGGCGGCGGGTCGGTGAACCGGCCGGTGGAGGCGGCCGGGAGCGGCGCGTCGGCCTCGGCCGCCCTGTACCGCGTCCAGGTGGCGCAGTGGGCCCAGCCCGTCCTGCGCGTCCGGGACAGTCCGGGCTGGCCGGGCGGCGGGCCGGGGAAGGTGATCGGCTCGATGCGGCCCGGGGCCCCCGCCATGGCCGTCTGCTCGACCGAGGGCGCCGACATGACCGCCTACGGCCGGACCGGCTCGACCTGGGTGAAGATCAGCCCGGGCTCGCCGCCCACCGCATGGCTCTGGGACGGCGGGCTCAATCCCCACGAGGTGCTGCCCCCGTGCGTCTGCGGGTGCCCGAGGATCAAGACGGACCGCGGCGCGGGCACCAGGCCCTGCGGCGACTGCCGGACCCGCGAGGAGGAACGGTGAACGCGTACCGGATCGGGGCCGCGGCGGTCGCGGCGCTGGCGCTGCTGGCCGTCGCGGCGCCCTCGGCGGCGGACGCGGCGCCCTCGGCGGCGGACGCGGCGCCCTCGGCGGCGGACGCCGGCACCACGGTCCGCGCCCGCGCGGACCGGGTCACCGTCGGCGACTGGGCCAGACCCCTGCACGTCCGGGCCGATCCGGGGGCGCCCGGCATCCCGCCGGGGAGGATCATCGGTTCGATCATGCCGCCGGCGGAGGCCAGCGCGTTGTGCCACATCACCGACGGCGCGCAGATGACCGCCTGGGGCCGGACCCGGTCCGACTGGGTCAAGATCCGGTACGGCTGGGAGGGGCACGCCTGGCTGTGGGGAGGCGGCCTGAACCCCTACTCGCTCCGCGAGTGCTGAGCAGCTGCGGGCGCCCACGGGACGCCCAGCGCGGGGACGCCGCAGAGGGTGCGGCGTCCCCGCGGTCGTCGCGGGTCAGCGAGCGGGGGTGGCTCCGAGCTTGTTCACCCAGCCCTGGTTCTCGAAGGCCAGGTACTCACTGCCGGCCTCCTTGCCCGGAAGGGCGGTGTGCCGGTCCTCGAAGTCGAGGAGCTGGGCGGTCTTGCGGTCCACGACCAGCCGCACGCTGGTGCCCTTGGCGGTGATGGCCACGCCGGGCCTGCCCAGCCGGTCCGTGATCTGTCCGGTGACGCGCACGGACGGGGTGCGCGCCAGGATCCGGTAGAGGGCCGCCCGGGTGCCGGGGGTGGTCGGGGCCATGAACAGGTCCCAGGCGCTGACGAAGACGTACTCCCCGAAATCGGCCGGGGCGGTGTAGCCGTGCGCACCGCCCCGGCGGTCCTGCTGCCACAGCCTGCGCAGGTAGCTCTCCAGGGCGCCGTCGGTCGCCGGCAGCTTCGCGATCGTCTTCCACTCGATCTCGTGGGATCCGATGACGGGGTTCACCAGGTGCGAGCCCTTGCTGTAGGTGACCATGCGGGGCTTCGAGACGGTCGTGCCGTCGTTGACGTCGAGCGGGGGCGAGCCCGCCGCCTTCCACGCGGCCTCGTCCTTCTTCGTGGGGAAGGTGAGCTTGATGTCCAGCGGTCCGTTCGTACCGAAGCGCATGTCGGTCCCGCTCTTGGCGCACGCCCAGTCCTCCACGCTGCTCGCGGTCCGCGCCTGGAAGTTCTGCGGCTTGCCCATGGACTTCCCCGCGGGCGTCGGCACGCCCGGGCCGGGCTTGAAGGGCAGGATGTCCTGCCACATGCGGGTCCGCTTGTACCAGCAGGTCCCGCGGGCGGCGGGCTGCTTGGCGGCCGTCGTAGCGCTGGCCAGCAGGAACGTGCGGGTGTCGAGCGTCCCGTCATGTCCGGCACCGGGGGCGCCACCGGGGGCGCCTCCGGGGCCGTCCGACGGCAGGGCGACGGCCAGCGCCGCCGCGGCCACCGCCACAGCGGCCACGCCGCCGGCGAGGGCCAGCCGCCGGACCGGCCGGCGTGCCGGAGCCAGGCGCGCGTTCACGGTCGAGGCGCCGGCGCGCGCACGGACCTGCGCCACGTCGGGGCGCCCCGCGTAGGCGTCGTCGGCGAGTTCGGCGACCGCCGCGGGCTTCAGGGCGGCGATCAGGTTGTCGAGTTCGTCCTGCTTCACTGCTTCTCCTGGATGACTCGCGGGCGCGGGGCGCGTCCGTGCGCTCGCGCGGGGCTTTCCTGGGACGCCTCGATCGCCTTGGCCAGCCGGCGGCGTCCCCGGTGCAGCCGGACGGCGAAGGCGGTGCGGGAGCACCCCGCGACACGGGCCGCCTCGGCGGGGTCGAGCCCGTGCCAGGCGGTGAGGGTGACCGCCTCGGCCTCCTTGGGCGGAAGGGCCCGCAGGGCGGCCAGCGCCTGGTCGCGGGCGATGAGGTGCTCGGCGACGTCCCAGGCGTGCAGGTCGGCGTCGGTGGTGAGGCCGGCCAGCCGGTCGGCCAGTCCGCGCGCCCGGCCCGCCGCGCCGTGCGACCGGCGGACCACGTTCCTCGCCACGCCCAGCAGCCACGGCAGCGCCTGGTCGGGGATCTCGTCGATCTTCCGCCACGCGACGGTGAACACCTCGCCCGTCAGGTCCTCGGCGGCCTGGGGGGCGGCCCGCAGCACGACGTAGCCGAAGACGCTGCGGTAGTGCGTCTCGTAGAGGCGGGTGAATCGGGCCTCTTGCTCGTCCACGCCACCTCCTCTCTTCTCGGAACCGTTACGCCGAGAAGTCCGAGAAGGCCCCGGTGGATTACATGGCGGCCCGGGAATTCTTCACCGATCACGTCGCACGCGCCACGTCGCACCCGATCACGTCGCACCCGATCACGTCGCACCCGGTCCGGCGCGGTTCGGCGAACGGGGCAGGCGCAGGGCGAACGTCGCGCCCCGGCCCGGCTCGCTGCGCACCGCCGCGGACCCGCCGTGCGCCTCGGCGAGCTGCCGCACGATGGCCAGGCCCAGTCCGCTGCCGCCGGTCTGCCGGCTGCGCGACTTCTCCGCCCGCCAGAACCGGTCGAAGACGTGCGGCAGGTGCTCGGGCGCGATGCCCGGGCCGGTGTCGGCGACCTCGATCAGCACGTCGTCGCCGTCGTCGGACGCGCGCAGGCTCACCCGCCCGCCGGCCGGCGTGTAGCGGACCGCGTTCGCGAGCAGGTTGCCGACCGCCTGCCGCAGCCGCACCGGATCGGCGTCCAGGGACGGCCGCCCGGTCACCTCGGCGGTCAGCGTCAGCTCGGCGGCCTCGGCCGCGGCCCGGTAGACCGTCGCGATCTGCTCGACCAGGTCCGCCACGTCGACCGGCTCGGGGTGCAGCCGCAGCTTGCCCACGTCGGCGAGCGCGAGCTGCTGGAGGTCGTCGACGATGTGCTGGAGCAGCGTGGCTTCCTCGACCAGCGAGGCGGTCAGCGCGGGGCCCAGGTCGGCCACACCGTCCTGGGCGGCCTCCAGCCAGCCCCGGATGTTGCTCAGCGGCGTGCGCAGCTCGTGCGACACGTCGCTGACCATCGCCTTGCGCTGCCGCTCCATGCGGTCCAGGTGCTCGGACATCTCGTTGAACGCGGCGCCGAGCTCGCCGACCTCGCCCTTGGCGCGCACCGTGACCCGCGCCGAGCCGTCGCCGGCCCGCATCCGCCGGGCCGCCGCGGTGACCGCCCGCACCGGCCGCGCCAGCCGGGTGGCGACGAGGACGCTGACCCCGACCGCCAGGACGAGGATCACCGCGGTGACGCCCGCGATGCCGTACGGGTCGATGGCGGGCGCGCGGTCCTCCGCCGAGCCGATGTAGAGCAGCGCGGCCGGCGCGACGTACGGCTTCAGCTGGGTGCGGCGCGCGGTGGCCAGGCACTCGGCGGCCGACGCCGGAGCGGCCGGCGTGCCGGTCTCGTCCAGCCACACGTCGACGCGGCTTCCGTGGCACTCCCGGACCAGGGCGGCGAGCCGGCTGAGGGCGCGCCTCTCGGTGGCGGTGGGCCCGGGCGTGTCCGGCGAGCACGGCGTGGGCGGCCGCACGGGCTCCGGCGTCGCGGCCGGCGGGCTCACCGGTCTGCCGCCGGGCGCGGCGGTCGGGGTGCTGGACGGCATGACGGTCGGCGCGCCGGGCGTGGACTCCGGCCGCCGCGGCGCGTCCCCCGGCCCGGTCGTCGGGGAAGGCCGCGGCGTCGCCGGGGCCGTGGCGGACGGCGTCGTGGCGACGCCCGCGAGCCGGACCGCTCCGCCACCGGACGTTCGCGCGAGCGCGGCCCGCGGGAGGAAGGGGCCGTAACCGGCGGGCACGCCGGCGGGCGCGCCGGGGCGGTTCGTGCTCGATTCGGGGGTGGCCGCACCGCCCTCGCGGCGCAGGTACGGACGGCCGCCGGGCCCGACGACGACCGTGGCGCGCTGGCCCTCGCGGCGCAGGCACGCCGCCTGGGCGTCGACCTCCCCGCGCAGCCGTACCCGCTCGGGATCCGGCAGCCGGAACGGCCCGGCCGCGCGCGCGTCGATCCGGTCGGTGGCCGCGCCGGGCCTCAGGGAGACGTCGACGGCGAGGGGGTCGACGACGGCCGAGGGGCGCTGCGGCAGCGGCGGCCGGCCGGGCGCCGAGTCCGCGATCCGGACGCCGCCCTCGGTCGCCAGCGCGACGCGCTGGCCGCTCTGCCGGGCCAGCCCGCGCACGGTCTCCCCGACGCCCTCCCAGCGCGGGTGGCTCGCCGCGTAGCCGAGCAGTGCGTCGTTGATCCGGGCGTCGCGGGCGAGCGTCCGGCCCTGCCGCTGCCGGATCTCGCCGGACGTGCCGCGCGCCGCCAGCCACGCGGTCGCCACGATCGAGCACACCGCGATCAGCACCGAGCTGGCGACCAGCCGGACGAGCAGGCTATGGCGCACGGTCGCCGACCAGCTTGTACCCGACGCCGTACACGGTGCACAGCCGGACCGGACGCCGCGGCTGCGGCTCGATCTTCTTGCGCAGGTTCTTCACGTGCACGTCGACCGTGCGCTCGGTGATGAAGCGGTCGAAGCCGTGCAGGTGCTCCAGGAGCTGCGCCCGGGTGAGGACCCGGCCGGGCCGCGCGGCCAGCGCCTCCAGGATGCGGAACTCCGCGGGCGTGCACTCGACCTCGCGCCCGTCCGCGAGGACCGTGTGCCGTTCGAGGTCCACCGTGATGCCGCCGACCCGGTACACCTGCTCGCCGCCGCCCCGCCCGGTCCGCCTCAGCAGCGTGCGCACCCGGGCCATCAGCTCGCGCGGGCTGTACGGCTTGGTGACGTAGTCGTCGGCGCCGAGGTCGAGGCCGCGCAGCAGGTCGTCCTCCGTCGAGCGGGCGGTCAGCATGAGCACCGGGACGTCGGACTCGGCGCGCAGCCCGCGGCACACGTCGAGGCCGTCGATCCCCGGCATCATCACGTCGAGCAGCACGAGGTCGGGGCGGCGCGCGCGGGCCTCGTCGAGCGCGGCCCGCCCGTCGTGGACGACGACCACGCGGTGCCCCTCGCGCTGGAGGTAGCGGCGCAGCAGCTCCGCCTGCTTGGGGTCGTCCTCCGCGACCAGGACGTTCGCGCACATGGCACCCGAGCGTAGCCAAAGCGTGATCGGCACCACGGGATCATCACATCGGCCTCACAGGTTCTTCACACTCCTCGGCCAGCATCTCGCGGCATGCGCCAAGTCAAGATCCATACCGGTGCCCTGATCGCCGCCGGACTGATCGCCGGGCTGGCCGGCTGCGGCTCGCCGGACGACGGCAGATCAGGGGACGGCCCGTCCGGCGCGAACCGGCCGGCGGCCGCCGGACCGCAGCGGTCCGAGCGGCAGGGCGGTGCCGAGATAGCGACCGTGCGCGGCCGCCGGATCGCCGTGCACCAGCAGAAGGGCGACCGAGCGGCCTGGAAGACGCTGTCCAGCCCCAACGAGATGGGCGCCGTCCGGGTCTTCCTCGTCGAGGCCAGGGACGGCGACTGGCTCAAGGTGCTGCTGCCGATCCGGCCGAACGGCAGCACCGGGTGGGTCAAGGCGTCCGACGTCCAGCTGTCGTCGACGCCCCACCGCGTGGAGATCGACCCGAGGGTGTTCACGTTCACCGTCTTCGACGGCGACAGGGTGCTGCGCACCGGAAAGGTCGCCACCGGCGAGGGCGGCACCCCGACACCGGCCGGCCGCTTCTACTTCACCGAGCTGGTCAGACCGCCGAACCCCAACGGCGCCTACGGCGCGTACGCCTTCGGGCTGAGCGGGTTCTCGCCGACGTTGAAGACGTTCGCCGGCGGCCCGGGGCAGCTCGCCGTGCACGGCACGAACAAGGCGGCGGCGCTGGGCGGCAGGGCCAGCCACGGCTGCGTTCGGGTCGGCAACGACGACATCACCTGGATGGCCAAGAACCTGGCGATCGGCACGCCTGTCGTCGTCAAGGAATGACACCACACCGAAAGGAACATCGATGCGCCTGAAATCCCTCATCGCAGCCGTCGCGCTGGGCGTCGGCCTGGCCGGTGCCGGCATGGCCACCGCCGAGGCCGCCACCGCCACCCCCCGGCCGAGCAGCCCGGCGGCGACCCCCACCCCGAGCGCCCCGCCCGGCAACCCGACTCCCCCTCCCGGGGGCCCGACCACCCGTCCTGGGGTCCCGACCCCGACCGCCCGCCCCGGCAACCCGCAGAAGCCCGGCGCGGCGCCGATGCCCCAGCCCCCCGGCAACGCCATCCCCAAGATGCCGAACTACACCGGCTGACCGTGACCGCGGGCCCGCACGTCTCCCGTCGTGCGGGCCTGCCGCCGTCGAGGCGCTAGATGAACTCCAGGGGCCGGACGGTGTAGTCGGACGGGATGTCGTCGTGCATGGCCTCGACCGGGCGTTCGGGGGCGGTCTCCTCCAGGAGGGCGGCGCGGCGGACGCGGTCGGTGCGGAACACGCGCCGGCCGCCCCGCATGCGGCACCAGGCCGTCAGGTACCAGCCGTCGCCGGACGCCGTGAACGTGACGGGCTCGACGTCGCGCTCGGTTTCGGCGCCCGCCCGGTCGACGTAGGTCAGGCGGACCACCCGGCGCGTGCGGATGGCCTCCTCCAGCACGGCCGGCACGGACGCCGGGTCGTCCATCTCGGCGGGGGTCAGGAAGCGGACGCGCTGGGCCAGCTCGCGGGCCGAGGCGCTGTCGGCGGCCGACATCGCGGCGACGATCTTGTGGAGGGCGGTGCGGGCGGCCCGGGAGTACGGTGAGCCGCCCGCCCGGGACAGGGTGATCGCGAGGGCGACGGCCTCGGCGGGGGTGAAGTTCAGCGGCGGCAGCGTCCGGCTCTTGTCGAGCGTGTAGCCGCCGCCCCGGCCGACGTCCGCGAAGATCGGCACACCGGCCTGCTGGAGGGCGCCGATGTCGCGCTCGATCGTGCGGACGCTCACCTCGTACCGCGCGGCCAGCTCCCGCGCGCTGGCCCGGCGCGGGGCGCGGGCACGCAGCTCCTCCACGAGCGCGTACAAGCGGTCGGTGCGGTTCACGCGCCGACCGTACGCGCCGGGTCCGACAGTCAGAGGGCGCGGAGGAAGCCGATCAGGGCCTCGTTGACCTCCGCGGGGCGTTCCTGCTGCGTCCAGTGGCCGCATCCGGACAGCCAGACGGTCTCGCGCAGGTTCGGCACGAAGTCGCGCATGGAGGCGACGGCGTCGCGGGCGCCGACGGCGACCAGGTCGCGGTCGCCCGCGATGTAGAGGGCGGGCGGGCCGATGGGGGCGCGGTGCCAGGCGGCGGTGAGCTCCCAGTTGCGGTCGAGGTTGCGGTACCAGTTGACCGGGCCGGTGAAGCCGCTCTCCGCGTACTCCTCGACGTAGGCGGCGATGTCGTCGCCGGTGAGCCAGCCGGGCAGCTTCTCCGGGTCGGGGAGGCCGTCGAGGAAGCCGCCGCCCTCCGGGGCGATCAGCGGCGGGCACGGGCCGTCGCCCGACACCCCGTACAGCATGCGGCGGAACGTGGCGGCCCGGTCGCGGTCGAGTTCGGCCTCCGGGACGTCCGGCTGCTGGAAGTGCACCATGTAGAAGCCGTCGCCGAACAGGCGGCGCATGGACTCCACCGGCGGCCTGCTGCCGCGCGGCCGGTGCGGCACCGACATCCCGACCACGCCGCGCACCTTGTCGGGGCGCATCTGGGCGACGGCCCAGGCGACGGGGGCGCCCCAGTCGTGGCCGACGACGACGGCGCGGTCGGCGCCGAGCGGGCCGACGAGCCCGACCGCGTCCGCGGCCAGGTGCAGGATCGTGTACTGGCCGGGATCGGCGGGGCCGCCCGTGCGGGCGTAGCCGCGCTGGTCGGGCGCGACGGCGTGGAAGCCCGCCTCGGCGAGCGCGGTGAGCTGGTGCCGCCAGGAGTACCAGCATTCGGGGAAGCCGTGCAGGAGGAGCACGAGGGGCCCTTCGCCCGCCTCGGCGACGTGCATGCGCAGCCCGCTGTCCGACCGGACGAAGCGGTGCCTGATCTCGTGCATCCCTACCCCTCGCGGCGTGGCCGGCCAGTGCGGGCCAACGGTAGCCGCCCAGGCGCATGCTCGGGACGCGGGAGGAGAAAAGGGCTGAACCAGGCGCACCCATACCGTCCGGCGGTGGATTGTGTGCGCGGCCCACATGGGAGGGCGGGCTCACGGTCCATAAGTTCTGCGCATGACGAGCGTGACACCGCGGGTGGACGCGGGGACTTCGGGGACGCTGGACCTGGCGGGCCGGCGCGCCCTGGTCACCGGCGGCGCGAGCGGCATCGGCCGCGCCTGCGCCCGGCGGCTCGCGGCGGCGGGCGCCGAGGTGGTGGTGGCCGACATCGACGGGGACGCGGCCGAGCGGACCGCCGCCGAGATCGGCGGGGTCCCCCTGCTCGCCGACCTGGCCGACGTGGACGCGCTCGACGGGCTGGCCGCCGGCGCGGACATCCTGGTCAACAACGCCGGGATCCAGTACGTGGCGCCGCTCCAGGACTTCCCGCCGGACACGTTCGCGCGGATCCTGCGGCTGATGGTCGAGGCGCCGTTCCGGCTGGTGCGGGACGCGCTGCCCGGCATGTACGAGCGCGGCTGGGGCCGCGTCGTCAACATCTCGTCCGTGCACGGGCTGCGGGCCTCGCCGTACAAGGCGGCCTACGTGACGGCCAAGCACGGCCTCGAAGGGCTGTCCAAGGTGATCGCGCTGGAGGGCGCCCCGCACGGCGTGACGTCCAACTGCGTCAACCCCGCCTACGTCCGGACGCCGCTGGTGGAGAACCAGATCGCCGACCAGGCGCGCACGCACGGGCTGCCCGAGGACGAGGTCGTCGAGCGGATCATGCTCGACCACGCGGCGGTGAAGCGGCTGATCGAGCCGGACGAGGTGGCCGAGCTCGTCGCCTACCTGTGCTCCCCGCCCGCCTCGATGGTGACCGGCGCGTCCCTGGCACTCGACGGCGGCTGGACGGCGCACTAAGAATGACCCGTATGACCTGCGGCGTCTTCCTCGAACTGCTGGCCCGGGAGGCCTCCCCCGTCGAGTTCGAGGGCCCCCTCGTCCAGGCGCGGGCGGAGGGCGCGCCCCCGGCCGTCCTGGAGGAGCTGGAGGCGACGAAGATCGCCGCGCTGCGGGTCCGGACGATCATGCGGCGGCACGCCCGCCGGGAGAACGAGCTCGCGGCGCTGTTCGACACCGCGGGCGACCTGGCCGGGCTGCGCGACCTCGACGCGGTGCTGGAGGCGATCACCCGCCGCGCCCGGCGGCTGCTGAACGCCGACATCGCCTACCTGACGCTGAACGACGACGAGCGCGGCGACACCTACATGCGGGTGACCGACGGGTCGGTGTCGGCGGCGTTCCGGCAGCTCAGGCTGCCGATGGGCACCGGTCTGGTCGGCCTGGTCGCGCAGACCGCGATGCCGTACAACAGCGCCCACTACCTGGGGGACGCGCAGTTCGAGCACCGCGGGTTCATCGACGACGCCGTCGCCGAGGAGGGCCTGGTCGCCATCCTCGGCGTGCCGATGCGGCTGGGCAGCCGGGTCATCGGGGTGCTGACGGCCGCGAACCGCAGCCAGCGCCCGTTCGACCAGGAGGAGGTGGCGCTGCTCGGCTCGCTCGCCGCGCACGCCGCCATCGCCATCGACAACGCCCGCCTCCTGGAGGAGACCCGCACCGCCCTGACCGAGCTGAGCGCCGCCAACGAGGAGGTCAAGGCGCGGAGCGCGGCCGTGGAGCGGGCGGCGCGCGCGCACGACCGGATGACCGCCGTGGTGGTCCGGGGCGGCGGCGTGGAGGATGTCGGCGCCGTGGTGACCGAGCTGCTGGGCGGCACCCTGCACGTCCTGGACGCCGACGGGCGCAGGCTCGCGACGACCGGAGCCGCGCCGGAGCCCCTCGGCGACGACGAGCTGGGCGGCGTCTCGGCCTCGGCGCACTCCGCGCGCGCCCAGGGCCGCACGGTCAGGCGCGGCGACCTGTGGATCGCCTCGGTCTCCACCGGCGACGAGATGCTCGGCACGCTGGTGCTGCGCACCGCCGACGAGGTCGACGACGCCGACCAGCGGATCCTGGAGCGGGCGGCGCTCGTCACCGCGCTGCTGCTGCTGTTCCAGCGCAGCGCCACCGAGGCCGAGGGCCGGGTGCGCGGCGAGCTGCTGGACGACCTGCTGTCCGGCCGCCGGACGGGCGCCGAGGCGCTGACGGCGCGGGCGCGGCGCGTCGGCGTCGACCTGGGCGCCCCGCACGTGGTGCTGTGCGCCAAGTACGACTCCCGCGAGCACCGGCCCCGCGCGGCCTTCTGGGCGTCGTCGTTCGCGGCGGTGGAGCACGGCCTGGCCGCCTCGCGGGCGGAGGAGGTCGTGCTCCTGCTGCCGGGCGACCGGCCGGGCGACGCGGCGCGCCGGGTCGCCAAGGAGCTCGGCGCCTCCCTCGGCGGGCCCGCCACGGTCGGCGCGGCCGGCCCGGTGAGCGGTCCGGGCGGGGTCGCCGCCGCGCACCGGGAGGCGCAGCGCTGCGCCGACGCGCTGCTGGCCCTCGGGCGTCGCGGCGACGGCGCCGGCGCGTCCGAGCTGGGCTTCGTCGGCCTGCTCATCGGGGACGACCGCGACGTGACGGGCTTCCTCGGGAGCGCGCTCGGCGCCGTCCTCGACTACGACGAGCGGCGCGGCACGGCCCTCGTCCAGACCCTGGAGGCCTACTTCGGGACGGGCGGCAGCCTGTCGCGGACGGCCGAGCGCCTGCACATCCACGTCAACACCGTGAGCCAGCGCCTCGACCGCATCGCCCGCCTCCTCGGCGACGACTGGCAGACCCCCGAGCGGGCCCTGGAACTCCAGCTCGCCCTGCGCCTTCACCGTCTCTCCCGCTGAGCCCGCCGCGACGCGGCGCGCCGCCCCCTTCCGGGGACGGCGCGCCGCTGACTCGGTTCGTGTCAGACCGAGGCCTCGACCTTGGTGTCCTTGCTCTCGGGGGCAGGGCGGGCGCGGGACGCACGGGCCGCGACGAGGTCGCGGGCGGTGCCCCAGACGCCGCGGCGGAACAGCAGCACGACCGCGATGAAGATCGCGCCGGTGATGATCCCGGTCTCCTCGAACCCGGCGGTGGCCAGGTAGTCGTTCAGCTCCACGACCAGGGCGGCGCCGATGGCCCCGCCCCACAGGGTGCCGATGCCGCCGAGGACGACCATCATCACGGCCTGGCCCGAGGTCGTCCAGTACACGCCCTGCAGGGACGCGAAGCCGTGCCCGACGGTGAACAGGCCGCCCGCGAGGCCCGACAGGGCCGCCGACAGGACGAAGGCGAGCAGCTTGTAGCGGTCGATGCTGTAGCCGAGCGCCCGCGCCCTGTTCGGGTTGTCGCGGATCGACATCAGGACCCTGCCGAAGGGGGAACGGACGATGCGCCAGGCGACGAACAGCCCGGCCAGGATGAACGGCAGCGCGGCGTAGTAGAAGAAGAACGGGTCGGACAGGTCCACCCCGAACAGCTCCCGGGGAATGCCCTGCAGGCCGTTCTCGCCGCCGGTCGCGTCCCTCCACTGGTTGGCGATGAAGTACACCATCTGCGCGAAGGCCAGCGTGACCATCGCGAAGTAGATGCCGCGCAGCCGCACCGACAGGAAGCCGATCGGGACGGCGAGGGCGGCCGCGAAGGCGGCGCCGCCCAGCACGGCCACGGGGAACGGCAGCCCGGAGTGCAGCGCGATCAGGCCGGTGGCGTACGCCGAGCCGCCCCAGAAGGCCGCGTGCCCGAACGACAGGAGCCCGGTGAAGCCGAGCAGCAGGTCGACGGCGGCCGCGAACAGCGCCCAGCAGACGATGTCCAGGGCGACCGGCGGGTAGACGAACCAGGGCAGGACGAGCGCCGCCACGAGCCCCGCGGCCAGCAGGACCGGCCGTCCGGCCAGCTTGGAGAGGATCACGAGATCTCCTCGGCGGTCACAGGATCTCCGGCGGTCACAAGATCTTCGGCAGTGACGGGATCTCCGGCGGTCACAGGGCCTCCGGCGGTCACAGGGTCTCTGGCGGTCACAGGGCCTCCTCGCGTCCGAACAGGCCCGCGGGTCGCCACAGCAGCACGGCGGCCATCAGGATGAACACCAGCGTCTGCGACAGCGACGGGACGTAGTAGTTGCCGAGGGCCGACACGAGGCCGACCGCGAAGCCGGCGGCGACCGAGCCGAACACCGACCCGAGGCCGCCGATCACGACCACCGCGAACACCGTGATGATCAGGTCGGAGCCCATCAGCGGGTTGACCGCCCGCATCGGCGCGGCGAGCACGCCCGCGAACGCGGCGAGCGCGATGCCGAACCCGAACACCGGCGTCACCCAGCGGGCGACGTCGATGCCGAGGGCCCGCGACAGCTCGGGCCGCTCGGTCGCCGCCCGGACGATCATGCCGACGCGGGTGCGGGTCAGCACCACCCACACGGCGCCGCACACCAGCACCGACACCGCCAGCACGAACACCTGGTAGGTCGGGTAGGTGAACAGGCCGAGGTCGATCGACCCGTCCAGCGCGGACGGGCGCGGGTAGGGCTGCGACTGCACCCCGTACCTGCGCTTCACCAGGTCCTGGAGGATCAGGGCGAGCCCGAAGGTGAACAGGAAGTTGTAGAGCGGGTCGAGCGGCGCGAGCCGGTGGATGAACAGCCGCTCCAGCAGCACGCCCGCGATCCCGAGGACGACGGGCACGATCAGCAGCGCGAGCCAGAAGTTCACGCCGAAGGAGTCGAGCAGCACGAAGGAGCCGAAGGCGCCGAGCATGTAGAACGCGCCGTGCGCGAAGTTGACCACGCCCAGCATCCCGAAGATGACGGCCAGGCCGAGGGCGAGCAGGGCGTAGAACGCCCCGCCCACCAGCCCGTTGAACGCCTGTTGCAGCACGTCGCGGCCCGCCTAGAGGGAGCAGGACGGGTCGGGCTGCTGGAACGCCTCCGCCGCCGGGATCGTGCTGACGATCTTCTCGTAGTCCCAGGGCTCCTTGACCTCGCTCCCGGGCTTGACCTCGGCGACGTAGGCGTCGTGGGTGAGCAGGTGGTCCTCGGCGCGGATCGTGCCGGTGGAGGTGAAGGCGTCGTTGACCTTGGCGCCTTCGAGCTGCTTCACCACGTCGTCGGACTTGTCGGTGCCGCCGCGCTGCACGGCCTCCAGGTACTGGAGCGCCGCCGAGTAGTCGGCCGCGTGCACGGCCGTCGGGCGGGCTCCGGTCTTGGCCTTGAACTTGTCGGCCCAGGCGCGGTTGCCCGCGTTGCCGTTCCAGTACCAGAAGTCGGTGAAGCGGGTCCCGGCGAGGGCGTCCGAGCCGAGCGAGTGGATGTCGGTGATGAACATCAGGCCCGCGGCGAGCTTCACGCCCTTGTCGCGCAGCTTGTACTCGTTGTACTGCTTGACCAGGTTGACGAGGTCGCCGCCGGCCTGCATGGCGCCGAGCACCTGCGGCTTGGGCTTCAGGCCCGGGGCCTTCAGCAGGAACGTGGAGAAGTTGTCGTTCGGGAACGGCGTCGGGTCGCTCTTCACGACGCTGCCGCCAGCGCCCTTGATGGCCGTCGTGAACGTCTTCTGCATGTCCTGCCCGAACGCGTAGTCCGGGTAGACGATGTACCAGTTCTTACCGCCGTCCTTGGTGACGCCGGTGCCCGTCCCGTTGGCGAGCATGTAGCTGTTGTAGCCGTAGTGGAAGGTGTACTTGTTGCACTGCTTGCCTTCCAGCTCGGTCGTCGCCGCGCCGACGTCGATGAACAGCTTCTTCTTGTTCTTGGCGACGGTGGCGACGGCGAGCGCGGCCGACGAGGTGGGCACGTCCAGGATCAGGTCGGCCTTCTTGCGGTCGTAGAGCTCCTGGGCCTTGGAGTTGGCGACCTCGGGCTTGTTCTGGTGGTCGGCGGAGATGACCTCGATCTTGTCGGTCACCGCCTTGTCCCCGTACTTGGCCTTGAAGTCGGCGACGGCCATCTTCACGGCCTCGACGGCGTTCTTGCCCGAAAGGTCGGCGTAGACGCCGGACTGGTCGGTCAGCACCGCCAGCACGAGCTTGTCATCGCTGATCTTTCCCCCGCCCCCGCCGGGTCCGCCCGCGCAGCCGGCCAGCAGCGCTCCGGCGGTCGCGAGCGCGGCCGAGCGTCCGAGAACTCTCATGGGGGTCTCCCTATATTCCGAGGTACTGGAGGAGTTCGCTCTCGCGGGCGCGGACCTCGTCGTTGTCCATGGACTCGACGATCCGGCCCTCGGCGAGCAGGTGGTGGCGGTCGGCGACGGTCGCGGCGAAGTGCACGTTCTGCTCGATGAGCAGGACGGTCACCCCGGCCGCCTTGACCTCGCGGAGGATGTCGCCGATCTGCTGGACGATCAGCGGCGACAGGCCCTCGGTGGGCTCGTCGCACAGGAGCAGGCGGGCGCCGGTCCGCAGCACCCGGGCGAGCGCGAGCATCTGCTGCTCGCCGCCCGACAGCTTCGTCCCGGGGAACCGGCGCCGCTCCCGCAGGCGCGGGAAGGTCTCGTACACCCGGTCCAGCGACCAGGGGTCGGGGCCCGTCACGGGCGGCAGGGTGAGGTTCTCCTCCACCGAGAGCGTCGCGAAGACGCCGCGGTCGTCGGGCACGTAGCCGAGGCCGCGCCGGGCGCGCCTGTGCGGGCTCAGCCCGGAGATGTCCTCGTCCAGGAACCGGACCGTGCCGGACGCGCCGCGGTGCAGCCCCATCAGGGAGCGCAGGAGCGTGGTCTTGCCGGCGCCGTTGCGCCCGACGAGGGTGACGATCTCCCCCTCGTCGACGTGCAGCGACACCTCGCGCAGGGCCCGGGCCTCGCCGTACCAGGCCGACAGTCCGTCAATGCGCAGCATGGGAGTCTCCGAGGTAGGCGGTGACGACGCGGGGATCGTGGCGGATCTCGGCGTAGGGGCCCTCGACGAGGACCTGGCCGTGCTGCAGGACGGTGACCCGGTCGGCGAGGCTGGAGACGACGCTCATGTTGTGCTCGACCATCACCACGGTCCGCCCGTCGCGCACCTTCTTGATGAGGTCGACGGTGCGGCCGACGTCCTCGACTCCCATGCCGGCGGTCGGCTCGTCCAGGAGCAGCACCTTCGGGTCCAGCGCGAGGGCCAGCGCCAGTTCGAGGGCGCGCTTGCGGCCGTAGGCCAGCGACCCGGCCGGGACGTCCGCGTGCTCGTCCAGCCCGACCTGCCCGAGCAGTTCGGCGGCGCGCTCGGAGTGGCGGCCGAGCGCCTTGTCCGAGCGCCAGAACCGCCAGCCGAGCCCCGTGCGGCCGGCGAGCGCCAGCTCCACGTGCTGGCGCGGCGTGAGCTCGGCGAACAGGCTCGTGATCTGGAACGACCGGGCGAGGCCGAGCCTGGCGATCAGCTCGGGGGGCCGTCCGGCCAGTTCCTGCGCGCCGAGCCGGACGCTGCCCGCGGTCGGCTTCAGGAATCCGGTCAGCAGGTTGAACAGCGTGGTCTTGCCCGCGCCGTTCGGCCCCACCAGCGCGTGGACGGACCCCTCGGCGACGTCGAGGTCCACGCCGTCCACGGCCCTGAAGCCGCGGAACTCCCTGACCAGGCCGCGCGCCGCCAGCACCGGGGCCTTACGGTCCGGGTCGCCCATGCGCCCTCCTCGCGCTCGTCGGGGACGGCCCGAATCGCACTCGGGCCGCCGTGACCGGGAACGCTAGGTGGCGCCCGCGGACCGGACCATGTGACCGGCACCCACATTCGGACGGCCGGATACGGGTGTGAGACACATCACGCGCAGGTCACGACCACGGGCACATGGCGGGTCGACGCGATATGTGTGCGGGCCACGTGGCAGCGGTCACAGGCGGCGCTCACCATGGCGGGCATCTGACGTCCGTCCCGAGGAGCCGGAATGCCCATCGTCCGCCCCGCCCTTACCGCCGGCACCGTGGCCGGCGCCCTCACCGCGGCCCTGGTCGCGCCCCTGGCCGCGCAGGCCGACGCGCGGCAGAGCCCCGGCTGCGCACCCGGGCTCGCGGTGCCGGGGGCGGAGAAGCAGGTGGCCGCCTGCCTCGGCGACCTCACGACCGCGGGAACGGTCGCCTCGGGCCACACCGTCCCGGCCGACTGGGCTGGGCTGCACGCCGCCGGGACGCGCAACCCGTCCGGGGTCCCGGGCATCCAGCTGGACGGCTACTTCCCCGACACCTCGGCGTTCAACGCCAACAACGGCTGGAACCACGACGCCCAGTTCGTCATCCGCCTGCCCGAGCGCTGGAACGGCGGACTCGTCGTCGCCGGCTCGCCCGGCAACCGGCGGCAGTACGCCAACGACTTCACCATCTCCGACTGGGCGCTCGCCAAGGGCTACGCCTACGCCGCGACGGACAAGGGCAACAGCGGCACCGAGTTCTTCAATGACGGCCGCCGCCCCGGCGACGCCGTCGTCGAATGGAACGAGCGGGTCACGCAGCTCACGCGGGCCGCGAAGAGGGTCGTCGCGCAGCGGTACGGGCGCACCCCGCGCCGCACGTACGCGGCGGGGATCTCCAACGGCGGATACCTCGTCCGCTGGCAGCTGGAGAACCGCCCAGAGCTGTACGACGGCGGCATCGACGCGGAGGGCACGCTCTGGCGCGCCGGCGGCCCGAACCTGTTCACCTACCTGCCGCAGGTGCTGCGCGCCTACCCGTCCTACGCGGCCACCGGCGACCCGTCCGCCCACAAAGCACTCCTGAACGCGGGCCTCGCCCCCGGCTCGGAGTTCCTCTGGCCGTTCCACGACCAGGTCTATTGGGGGCTCACCCAGCGCGTCTACCGCCAGGAATTCGACCCCGCCTACACGGGAGAGGAGGCAGCCTACGACTACGCCGCACGTCCGAGGAGCGTCCACCGTGCCGTCGCCCGCGTGGCGCTCACGGGCCGCATCCGCAAGCCCCTGATCACCCTTCACGGCACCTACGACACGCTCCTGCCCATCGGCACCGACTCCGACGTCTACGCGAAGCTCGTCCGCGCCAAGGGAAAGGCGCCCTACCGCTACTACCGCCTGGAGGCCGCCAACCACGTCGACGGCCTCTACGACTCCTTCCCCGACCGCCTGCGCCCGCTCCTGCCGTGCATGCGCACCGCGTTCACTGCCCTGGAGTCCTGGACGCAGCACGGCACCACGCCACCGAAGAGCGCCACGCTCCCCCGCCCCGCATCGGGCGACACCGTGAACACCTGCTCCCTCAGCTAGGGGAACACCATGAAACCCACCCCGTTCGTCGCGGCCGCCGCGCTCGCCTTAGCGACCGTCAGCGCGTCGCCCGCGTCAGCGGCCGCCGCCGCGCTTCCCCGCCACTCGATCAGCGCCTCGTACGTCAGCGGCGTCTCGTCCGGCGGCTACATGGCCGACCAGCTCCACATCGCCTACTCCGGGACGTTCCGGGGCGCCGGCATCTTCACCGCCGGGCCCTACCACTGCGCGCGGGGCGACGTGACGACCGCGCAGCTCGCGTGCATGAACGACCTCTACGACGACGCCCCCGCGGAACTGGAGCGCACGGCCCGCGACCGCTCGGCGCAGGGACGTGTGGATCCGGTGAGCAACCTGGCCGGGCACCCGGTGTGGATCTACCACGGGACGAACGACTCGACGGTGAAGCAGTCGGTGAACGACGACCTCGCCGGGTTCTACCAGGACTTCGGGGCCGCCGTCTCCTACACGAGGACCTCGCCGTCCGGGCACGCCTGGGTGAGCCCGCTCGGCCCCAACCCCTGCTCGGCCACCTACACCCCCTACATCAACACGTGCGGTGACGACCCTGAGCGCTCGATGCTGGGGCACCTGTTCGGGTCCGTGGCATCGCCCGCGTCCTCGCCCGGTGGCACGCTCATGGAGTTCGACCAGAACGCCTACGCGCCGGGCGGGAGCGCCTCGTCCATCAGCATGGACGCGACGGGCTTCGCCTACATCCCGGCGAGCTGCCGCTCGGGGACGTGCAGGCTGATGGTGGCGCTGCACGGCTGCCAGCAGGGGCGCGGCGTCGTCGGGAACGCGTTCGCGACGAAGACCCACCTCAACGAGTACGCCGACACCAACGGCATGATCGTCCTGTATCCGCAGGCCACCGCGTCCAGCTGGCTGGGCGGCAACCCGCAGGGCTGCTGGAACTGGTGGGGCTACGGCGGCGACACCGCCTACGACATGAAGGGCGGCAAGCAGGTGGAGACCATCATGCGGATGGTCCACGCCCTCGGCGGCTGACGCCTCACGGGTCGAGTTCGCCGCGTCCCAGCCGTCCAAGAAAGGCGGCGAACTCGGCGCCACCGAAGCGGAGAACCGTTCCGGCGGGCGCCTTGGAATCGCGGACGAGCACGACCGGATCCCGGCCGCCGGCGGCAATGCCGGCGGCCAGTTCGACGCATTCGTCACCGGAGGCGCTACGGGGTGTCCTATCCGCGCGCGCTGGCCGCCGCGCTGGCCGAGCTCAACCGGCAGCGCAGGCCGCCGATCAGGCTGCGGGTGGCGATGCACCACGGACCCCTGTCCGACGGGCTCTTCGGGGCGGTGGGCCAGGCTCCGATCGTCGTCTCCCGGCTCCTCGACTCGCAGGAGCTGCGGGACGAACTGCGCGCCGACCCCGCCCGCGAGATGGCTCTGATCGTCTCCTCGTCCCTCTACAGCGACATCGTCGAGACCGGATTCGAGGGCCTGGCGCCGGAGGAGTTCTCTCCCGTGGAGATCATCGCCAAGGGCGCCTCGTTCCGCGGGCACATCCACCGGAGGCCTCGCTGACCGTCAGAGCTTCGCGCGCGTCCAGGCGAGGAGGTCGTCGGCGGGGAGCGTGTTGACGACCCGCGACGCCGGCACCCCGCACCGGGCGGCCCGCTCGCAGCCGAACGGCTGCCAGTCGAGCTGCCCGGGCGCGTGGGCGTCGGAGTCGACGGAGAAGCGGCAGCCCGCCTCGACCGCCAGGCGCAGCAGGCGCTTCGGCGGATCGAGGCGCTCCGGGCGGGAGTTGATCTCGACGGCGACGTCGTAGGCGGCGCAGGCGTCGAAGACGAGCGCCGCGTCGAACTCCGACTCCGGGCGCAGGCCGCCGCGCCTGCCGCCGGCCTTCACGATGCGCCCGGTGCAGTGGCCGAGGACGTTCACGCGCGGGTTCGCTATCGCCGCGACCATCCGCTTGGTCATGGCGACGCGGTCCATGCGGAGCTTGGAGTGCACGCTGGCGACGACGACGTCGAGGCGGTCGAGGAGCTCGGGCTCCTGGTCGAGCGCGCCGTCCTCCAGGATGTCGACCTCGGTGCCGGTGAGGATGCGGAACGGCGCCAGGGAGGCGTTGAGCTCGGCGACGACGTCGAGCTGGCGGCGCAGACGGTCGGCGGACAGGCCGTTCGCGACCTTCAGGCGCGGCGAGTGGTCGGTGAGCGCGAGGTACTCGTGGCCCAGGGAGCGGGCCGTCTCGGCCATCTCCAGGATCGGGGACCCGCCGTCGGACCAGTCGCTGTGGGTGTGCAGGTCGCCCCTGAGAGCGGAGCGGAGCGCGGCCGTGGCCTCGTCCAGCGGCTCCCCCTCGGTGGCCTCCAGCCGGCGCAGGTAGACGGGGGTCTCGCCGCGCAGCGCCTCCTCGATCACCAGGGCGGTGACCTTGCCGATGCCGGGCAGCGCGGTGAGCGTCCCGTCGCGCGCGCGGCCGGCCAGCTCGTCCGGTGCCGTCCGCTCGGCGAGGTCGGCGGCCGTGCGGAACGCCCGCACGCGGTAGGTCGGCTCGTGGGCGCGCTCCAGCAGGAACGCGATGCGGCGCAGGGCTTCGACGGGCTCCACGTCTCGCACCGTACCCAGGTATGACCCGGCACGTCCCACCACGGTGTCATCCGAGCGAGACCGGGGTTCCCTAGCCTGGGGCCCATGGCCGGGGAGAATGTGACGCTGCGCGGCGTCCTGCGGGACGTGCTGCTCGCCGCCGCCGTGACCGGCAGAGCCGAACCGGCGCCGCTGAACCGGCCGTGGCCCCTGCTGCTGCGCTGGACGCGGTACATCGGGGTGGGGCGGCTGCCCTACGGGCTGGTGGCGAACCTGTTCGGGCTGGCCCTCACCGTCGGGCTCGTCGCCGGGACGGTGTCGCTGCTGTCCACCGAGACGATGCGGCGCGGCCTCTACGTCTCCGACGGGACGAAGTTCTTCATCGCCGTCGCGGTGACGGCGCCGCTGGCGCTGCGGGACCGCCACCCGCTCGGCGCGTGGCGGCTGAGCTTCCTGGCGATGGCGCTGATCGACGTCGGCGACTGGCTGACCGTCCCCTACGTCCCGGCGGGCTCGTTCGCGGCGGTCGCGACCCTCTACACGGTCGCGGTGCGCTGCTCGCGCGACGTCACGCTGGGCGTCGCGATCATCTCGTTCGCCGGAGTGTGGATCAAGGACCCGGCCTCCGGGGCCGGGGCGTCGGTGCTGCTCCTGCTGCCGCTGGCGGTGGGGTACGCGGTCCGCGTCCGGCAGACGTCGCGGCGCGAGCTGGCCGAGCAGGAGAAGCGGCACCAGGACGCCGAGGCGGTGCTGACCGAGCGGCAGCGGATCGCGCGGGAGCTGCACGACGTCGTCGCCCACCACATGTCGATGATCGCCATCCAGGCGGAGGCCGCCCCGTACAAGGTCGAGACCGTCCCGGACGAGACGCGCCGCGACCTCGCCGAGATCCGCGCGACCGCGCTGGACGCGCTGACGGAGCTGCGCCGCATCCTCGGCGTGCTGCGCTCGGAGGACGGCGCCGACACCGCCCCGCAGCCGAGCCTGGAGCGGCTGGACGAGCTCGTCGGCAACGCGCGCGGCGCCGGGCTGCGTGTCGAGACCCGGCTGGACGGCGACCTGGCGGGACTGCCCCCCGGCGTGGGCCTCACCGCGTACCGGATCCTCCAGGAGGCGCTGAGCAACGCCATGCGGCACGCGCCCGGTTCCCGCGTCGAGGTCGAGGCGTCCTGCGAGGGCGGCATAGTGTGGCTCGGCGTCGTCAACGGTCCGCCCGCGGGCGGACCGGGGTCCGTTCCGCCGCTTCCCGGCGGCGGCCACGGGCTGGTCGGGATGCGGGAGCGGGCCGCCGCGCTGGGCGGCGAGCTGACCGCCCGCCCCACGTCCGAGGGAGGATTCGCCGTGACCGCATCGCTGCCGGTGAAGGCGCGGGAGGCGACGTGACGATCCGGGTCGTGATCGTCGACGACCAGGGGATGGTGCGCACCGGCTTCGGCGTGCTGCTGAACGCCCAGCCCGACATCGAGGTCGCGGGCGAGGCCGCGGACGGCGCGGAGGGGCTGCGCCGCGTCGCCGAGGTGCGCCCCGACGTGGTGCTGATGGACGTCCGGATGCCGGTCATGGACGGCCTGGAGGCGACCCGCCGGCTGCTCGCCGGCGCCGGGGACGGCGCCCCCAAGGTCCTCATGCTGACGACGTTCGACCTGGACGACTACGTCTACGAGGCGCTGCGGGCCGGCGCCAGCGGGTTCCTGCTCAAGGACGCGTCCGCGACCGAGCTCGCCGACGCGGTGCGGGTGGTGGCGGCGGGCGACGCGCTGCTGTCCCCGTCGGTGACGCGGCGGCTCATCGCGGAGTTCTCCCGGCTCGGGGGCCCGCGCGCGCCGTCCCGCAAGCGGCTGGAGGAGCTGACCGAGCGGGAGACCGAGGTGCTCGCGCTGGTGGCGCGCGGCCTGTCCAACGGCGAGATCGCCGGGCGGCTCGTCGTCGCCGAGCAGACCGTCAAGACGCACTTCGGGCGGATCCTGATGAAGCTCGGGCTGCGCGACCGCCCGCAGGCGATCGTCTACGCCTACGAGGTGGGGCTGGTGCGGCCCGGCGACTGACGCCGGCCGCGTCCTGTCATACCGGGGACCCATCCCGTCATACCGGGGGCGCACGGCACGGGACGGCACCGTCGGCCGATGTGCGCTGACACGTCCGATTCCTACCTTCCTGATCAGTGCTCCACTCCACTGACCAGGAAGGAACCGCCGGATGCCCAGCGTTCGCAGGACCGTCGCCGCCGTTTCGGTGCTGGCCGCGGCCGGCTCGACGGCCGCCGCGGGGCACGCCGAGGTGTACGCGCCGCCGGCACCGGCCCCCGCACTGTCGGCGCCGGCTCTCGACGCCCGCTTCCAGGCGGCCGGCCGGGACATCACGCGCGCCCTGGCCACCGCGGCGCGCGTCCATGACGAGGGGCGGACGCGGGCCCTGTCCGCCTTCGCGGGGCCGGACCGGCGGTTCCTGTCGTTCGACGCCCGAGGCGGCGGGCGCGCTGTGGAGGTCCTGGGCGACCTCAGGCACGCCGACCGGATCGCGGTGGTCGTGCCCGGCGCGGACAACTCGCTGGCCAACTACGACTCGCCCAAGTTCGTCGGCGGCGGCAGCCGGGCGCTCTACCGGCAGGCCCGCGCCGCCGCGCCCGGCGCGCGGATCGCCGTCATCGCCTGGCTCGGCTACGACTCCCCCTCGACGCTGAGCGCCGACGCCCTGACCAGCGGACGTGCGGAGAAGGGCGCGCGGGGTCTCCAGCGCCTCCTCGCGGGCGTGCACGCGGTGAACGGGCGGGCCCGGTTCGCCCTGCTCTGCCACAGCTACGGCTCGGTGGTCTGCGGCAGGGCCGCCCGGCGCCTGGCGCCCCTGCCGGTGGAGGACATCGTCCTGTTCGGCAGCCCCGGCACCACCCTGCGCCACGTCTCCGACCTCAGGACGCCGGCGCGGGTCTGGGCGGGGCGGGCGAAGGGCGACTGGGTGAGGTACGTCCCCCACGTCCGGTTCGCCGGGCTGGGGTTCGGCGCCGATCCCGTCTCGCCCGGCTTCGGCGCCCTGCGCTTCGACGCGGGGACGGGCCCCCACAGCGGCTACCTGAAGCCCGGCTCCCTCGCGCTGCGCAACCTCGCCCTGATCGCTCTCGGCCGCGACGCGGAGGTCACCCGTGCCTGAGGACCGGAGCCCCGGCGAAGACGAGAACCGCGACCGGGCCGTGGACGCCCGGCAGACGCTCACCGTGTTCTACCTCATCGGTGGATACTCAGCGTGGTTCCTCTGCGTCTACGTGGCGACGCTGCTGCACGGGCCCTGACCGCCGGCCGCGACACGCCCGGGCGCGATCGGCCGTCGCGGTGGCCAACCGGTCCGCGATGGCGATCTACCTCTGGCACCAGCCCGCATTGCTCACCGTCACCGTGGGGGCACTGTTCGCGTTCGGTAGCCTTGAGGGGTCGCACACCGTTCCCGACCAGCCGGAATGGATCGCCGAGCGCCTCGCGTGGCTGGTCGCCCCCGGCGGCGCGCTCGCCGCCGGCGGGGCACTGGCCGCCGCCTTACCGCGACCGCGGCGGCACTCGCGGAACACGATCGCGGGGAACCAACCCGGTCCCCGGCCCGTACTTCACCAGAGGCGTCTCCTGATCCACCGGGGGGTGAGCCCGACACGCTGAACGATCTTCGATGGTAGAAAGGCGCCGATGCCGCCGCACCTCACGACGACCTCGCCGCGCCCCGCGCGACGGCGCGCCCGCCGCTTCCGCCGGGCCACCGCCGCCGCCGCGTCCATCGGGGTGGTGATGATGACGACCGCCGGGACGGGCCATGCCGACCCCTACGCGGCGCCCGTCGCGGTCCCCGGGATGGCGCCGTCGACGCTGGACGTCCGGTACGCCGCCGAGCGTCGCTCCATCGAGGAGGCCCTCAAGACCGCGGAGAAGCTCGGCGACACCGACCGGCGGAGAACGCTGGGCGCGTTCCTCCAGCCCGGACGCCGGTTCCTCTACTTCGACCCGCGCGGCCGCGGGCGGGCCATCGAGGTCGTCGGCGACCTCACCCGGGCACGGCGCGTCGCGGTGCTCGTTCCCGGCGCGGACACCACGCTCTCCGCGTTCGACAAGCGGGGCGGCAAACCCTGGTCGACGCCCGGCGGGGGCGCGCGCGCCGTCTACCAGCAGGCCCGCTCCCTGTCGCCCCAGCCCGGCCTGGCGGTCGTCGCCTGGCTCGGCTACGCGGCGCCCAAGACGTTCAGCAGCGACGTCCTCACCGCCGAGCGGGCCGCCGAGGGCGCCGTCCAGCTCCGCAAGTTCATGAAGGGCGTCCACCAGGTCAACCCGGGCGCCAGCGTGGGCCTCCTCTGCCACAGCTACGGCTCGGTGGTCTGCGGCCGGGCCGCCCTGGGCGGCTCCAACGGCGCCGCCTGGAGGCAGGTCACCGACATCGCCCTCTACGGCAGCCCGGGGACGACCACCTGGTCGGCGTCCAGGCTGGGCGGGTCGACCCGGGTGTGGGCGGGCCGGGGCGCGACCGACTGGATGGAGGACGTCCCGCACGTGCGGTTCCTCGGGCTCGGGCTCGGCCCCGACCCGGTCTCCGCGAGGTTCGGCGCCCGGGTCTTCGACGCCGGGCACGGGGGCCACAGCGACTACCTCGCCCCGGGTTCGGCGTCGCTGCGCAACCTCACCGACATCGCGCTCGGACGCGCCTCCGCGGTGACCCGCGGCTGACCCGGTTTGAGCGCTTCGGCCAGGACACCGCGGGTGGAGTGGCACTCTGTTGTGGTGAACACCGCGAACGAGGCCGAGATCCGCGAGCAGACCACCCAGCGTCTGGAGAAGGCGATGGGGACGTTCGGCACCGCGGCGCTGACCAGCATGGAGGAGCAGCTCCCCTGGTTCCGGCGCATGCCCGCCGACCAGCGCTCCTGGATCGGCCTCGTGGCGCAGGCCGGCATCGCCGCGTTCGTGGAGTGGTTCAAGAGCAACGAGCGCACCCGCCCCGCCATCGCCGGCGAGGTGTTCGGCACCGCGCCCCGCGAGCTGCTGCGCTCCATCAAGCTCCAGCACACCATCGACATGATCCGCGTCATCATCGACGTGGTGGAGACCCGGCTGGACGAGCTGGCCGCGCCCGGCGGCGAGGCCCAGCTGCGCGAGGCCATCCTGCGCTACACCCGCGACGTGGCGTTCGGCGCCGCCCAGGTCTACGCCCGCGCCGCCGAGACGCGCGCCGCCTGGGACGCCCGCCTGGAGGCCCTCGTCGTCAACGCGGTGCTGCGCGACGAGGTCGACGACGGCATGCACTCCTGGGCCGCCGCGCTCGGCTGGACGTCCAAGCCCGTCACCGTCATCGCCGGCTTCACCCCGGAGGACGAGGAGCCCGAGGTCACCATCGACCAGATGCAGCTGGCCGCGCGCCGCGCCCGCGCCGACGTGCTGGCCGGCGTTCAGGGGCACCGGGTCGTGGTGATCGTCGGCGGCGACACCGACCCCATGGACGCCGCCCGCCCGATCGCCGCCAAGTGCGGGCCCGGCCCGGTCGTCGTCGGTCCGCAGGTCGCCGACCTCTACGAGTCCACGATCTCCGCCCGCGCCGCCGTCGCCGGGCTGCGCGCCGCGTCCGGGTGGCCGGACGCGCCCCGCCCCGTCCTCGCCACCGAGCTCCTCCCCGAGCGCGCCCTCGACGGCGACGACGACGCGCGCGGCTACCTGGTGGAGAGCGTCTACAACCCGATGCTCGCCGCCGGCGCCCCGCTCCTGGACACGCTCACCACCTACCTCGAACAGGGATCATCGCTGGAGGCCACCGCCCGGCTCCTGTTCGTCCACCCCAACACCGTCCGCTACCGGCTGCGCCGCGTCGCCGAACTGACCGGCCTGGCCCCCACCGACGGCCGCAACGCCTTCACGCTCCGCATCGCCCTGGTCCTCGGCCGCTTCCACGCCCGCGCCGCCAGGACGACCGGGTAGCCAGAACGACCGGGTAGCGAGGACGGCCCGGGAGTGAGGAGCGTCGCACCGAGGCTCTCAGCCGGGGCTACAGGCGCTCACCAGGGTTTCTTGTAGGGGTCGTACAAAGCGCCAAGACCAAAGTTCGTCGTGATCGGCATCGTGGGCGCGGGCACATGACGGCAGGCTGGACGCTGTGATTCTCCTCGCATCGCCCGGCCAGGGCGCCCAGACCCCCGGCTTCCTGCAGCCATGGCTAGAGAAACCCGGCGTCGCCGACCGGTTCGCCTGGTGGTCGGCGGTCACGGGTCTGGACCTGGTGCGCTACGGGACGTCCGCGGACGCCGAGGAGATCCGCGACACCGCGGTCGCGCAGCCGCTGCTGGTCGCCGCCGCGATCGCCGCGTCCGAGGCCCTCTACGACGGCGCCCCGGGCGGCCGGACCGGGCCCGACGCCGTCGCCGGTCACAGCGTCGGCGAGCTGGCCGCCGCCGCGATCGCCGGGGTGCTCACCCCCGAGGCCGCGCTGGTCCTCGTCCGGGAGCGGGGCCGGGCGATGGCCGAGGCCGCCGCCGTCACCGAGACCGGCATGACGGCCGTGCTCGGCGGCGACGCCGACGAGGTCCTCGCCGCGATCGACAAGCACGGTCTCACCCCCGCCAACGTCAACGGCGCCGGCCAGGTCGTCGCCGCCGGGACGACCGAGCGCCTCGCGAAGTTCGCCGACGAGCCGCCCGCCAAGGCGCGCCTTCGGCCGCTGTCGGTCGCGGGCGCCTTCCACACCGAGCACATGGAGCCCGCCGTCGGCGCCCTGCGCCGCCTCGCGCCCGGCGTGCCCGTCGCCGACCCGCGGGCGAAGCTGCTCCAGAACCGCGACGGCGCCGTCGTCGAGAGCGGCCGCGACTTCGTCGCCCGGCTCGTCGAGCAGGTCAGCGCCCCCGTCCGCTGGGACGCGTGCATGGCGACCATGCGCGAGCTCGGCGTCACCGCGATCATCGAGCTGCCGCCCGCCGGGACGCTCGTCGGGCTGGCCCGGCGCGAGCTGAAGGGAATCGAGCTGGTCGCCCTCAAGACCCCCGCCGACCTTGACAAGGCCCGCGAGCTGATCGAGGCGGACGCGTCATGACCGCCGGACTCACCATCCCCGAGGCGGCGCCCGGCGCCCGCGTCCTCGCGTTCGGCGACTACCGCCCCGCCCGCATCGTCACCAACGACGACCTCGCGCGCACCGTCGACACCAACGACGAGTGGATCCGCAGCCGCGTCGGCATCTCCGAGCGGCGCATCGCCGGCGACGACGAGGGCATCGTCGAGCTCGGCGTGCACGCCGCCGGCAAGGCGCTGGCGAACAGCGGCCTCGCGCCCTCCGACATCGACCTGGTGATCCTGGCGACCTGCTCGGCGGAGACGCCGATGCCGGGCCACGCCGCGCAGGTCGCGCACCGCCTCGGCATCGAGGCGCCCGGCGCCTTCGACCTCAACGCCGCCTGCGCCGGCTTCTGCTACGCGCTCGGCACCGCCAGCGCGGCGGTCCGGGCCGGCAGCGCCCGCAACGTGCTGGTGGTCGGCGCCGAGAAGATGTCCCAGTGGATCGACTGGACCGACCGCTCCACCTGCATCATCTTCGCCGACGGCGCGGGCGCGGCGGTCGTCGCGCCCAGCGAGGCGCCCGGGATCGGCCCCGTCGTGTGGGGCAGCGCCGGCGACAAGTACGACAAGATCATCATTGATGACCGCAACTCGTTCATCCGGCAGGAGGGGCAGGCGGTCTTCCGCTGGGCCACCACCGCCATCGCGCCGATCGCGCTCCAGGCGTGCGAGCGGGCCGGGGTCAAGCCCGAGGAACTCGCCGCCGTCGTCCCGCACCAGGCCAACCTGCGGATCATCGAGGCGATCGCCCGCAAGGTGAAGGCGTCCAACGCCGTCGTCGCCACCGACATCGTGGAGTCCGGCAACACCTCGGGCGCCTCGATCCCGCTGGCGCTGTCCCGAATGATCGAACGCGGCGACGTGCCGTCCGGCGCCCCGGCCCTGCTGGTCGGGTTCGGCGCCGGGCTGTCCTACGCTGCCCAAGTCATCCAGATCCCGTAGGCCGTCACGCCTGCTCGCAGGCTCTGGACCAACCCACCGAAGGAGAACCCTGAACATGAAAGCAGTCGCCACCGAACAGGAGATCTTGGACGGCCTCGCCGAGATCATCGACGAGATCGTCGGGATCGACAAGTCCGAGGTGACCCCGGAGAAGAACTTCATCGACGACCTCGACATCGACTCCCTGTCGATGGTGGAGATCGCGGTGGCCGCCCAGGACCGGTTCAACGTCGAGATCCCCGACGACGAGCTGCGCAACCTGAAGACGGTCAAGGACGTCGTCAACTTCGTCCAGAACCTGCAGAGCTGAGCCGCGGGAGGGCGCGCCGCCACCCGGGAGGCGGCGCGCC
>NZ_JBEZJP010000052.1:0-29641 GCF_040653175.1 Actinomadura sp. NPDC048032 | reverse complement strand
CGTCGCACGACGCGCGAGGCCGGGTCGTCGAGCAGCGCGTCCGGGAACGGCTGCAACCACGGCACCTCGAACGCCGGGCTCAGCGGCGCGTCCGGGTCCTCGCTCGGCGCCCCGAGCCCGGACGGGAGCGGGCGCCGGGCCCGCCCCCGCAGCGCCGTCAGGCACACGTTCGTCGCGATCTTGTAGAGCCAGGTGCGGACGGACGCCAGGCGCGGCTCGTAGCGGTCTCGGGACCGCCACGCGCGCAGCATCGTCTCCTGGACGAGGTCCTCCGCCTCGTGCACCGAGCCGACCATCCGGTAGCAGTGCACCAGCAGCTCGCGCCGGTAGGAGTCGAGATCCTCGTCCATGGTGGTCTCCCTGTCAGCGTGCGGGCGCGTTGGCGTAGGCGGCGACGAGCCAGCGTCCGTCCCGGCGCGACAGCACCCACGTGGCGAGCCGCTCGCGCTCGGGCGGGAAGTCCTGCTCCCCGGCCATGATGATGCCCGCCCTGCTGACGACGATCGCGGTGTCGCCGTACACGCGGACGTCCCGCGGCTCGTCCACTCCCCGGGAGCCCTTGAGCGGCCCCTCGAAGGCGGCGGCCATGAAGCCGCGCACGGCCTCGCGGCCCCGGTTGAACACGCCGGGCATCACCACGGTCGCGTCCTCGACGTAGAGGTCGGCGAACGCGTCGGCGTCGCCGTCGCCCCACGCCTGGTACAGCCGCTCGAACACCTCGTGGACGGCCTTCTCGTCGCTGTTCATCGCATGATCCCCTTCTCGACTTCGATCGGTCGAGGTGTGTACCGCGGGGAGCTCATCGATTCATCGCTCCTCCGGAAGGAATTTCGGAGAAGAGCAGCGGGGGCCCGGCGTGAGCCGGGCCCCCTGGCCGTGACCGACGCGTGGTCGATCACGGCCGGCCGGTGCGTCAGGCCTCAGACCACGCGTGGTCCAGAGCCGTCAGCGCCATGTGCACCTCCAGGTCGACGCCGCGCGCGATGCAGCTCTCGTCGACGTCGAAACCTCCCTGGTGCAGGTCGTACTTCGGCGTGCCGGGCTTGCGCACGCCGTAGCGCCCGAGGGCGCCGTCGACCAGTTCGAGGTAGAGGGAGAAGTCCTCCCCACCCATGCTCTGCCCCGTGGGGCCGATCTTGTCCTCGCCGAGCGCGAGACCACCGGCGTGCCGGAAGATCTCCACGCTCGCCGCCTCGTTCACCGTGGGCGGCAGGCCGAGCTTGGTGATCAGCTCCGCCTCGACCCTGTGCAGCTCGGCCACCAGGCCGACCAGCGCCGGCAGCGTGTCGAGCGCCGACCGCCGGTGCTGCGGGTCCAGGCAGCGCAGCGTCCCTTCGAGCTCTCCCACGATGGGGATCGAGTTCGCCGCCAGGCCCGACTGGAGGCGACCCCATTCCAGCTCGTGGCCGGAACGCGCGTCGAACCTCTGGTCGAGCACCGCCGACAGCTCGCCCACCATGGCCGCCAGGGCCCGGATGGGGCTGCCGGTCAGGTGCGGCCGTGCGGTGTGGCCGCCCGCCCCGGTGGCCCGGATGAGGATCTTGTCGTAGGACGCCGTGATCGCTCCGGTCCGCAGACCGAGGAAGCCGACCTCCTGCGCCGGGTCGCAGTGCAGCGCGAAGATGCGCCGCACCCCGTCCAGCGCGCCGGCCGCGATCACGTTCCGCGCGCCGCCGGGGAGTTCCTCGGCGGGCTGGAAGATGAGCCTGACCGTGCCGCGGAGCAGGCCGGCCTCGGCCAGCATCGCCAGGAAGCGCCCCGCGCCCAGCAACATGACGGTGTGCACGTCGTGGCCGCAGTTGTGCGCCGCGTCCTCCACCGTCGAGCGGTAGGAGACGAGCTTGGTGTCCTTCTGGGGCAGCGCGTCGATGTCCGCGCGCAGCGCGATGATCGGTCCGTCGCCCCCGCGGATGTCGCAGATGACGCCGGTTCCGTTGGGCAGGACCCACGGCCGGAGGCCGATCGCCGACAGGAAGTCGACGATGATCTGGGTCGTGCGGAATTCCTTGAACGCGACCTCCGGGTGCGCGTGGAGGTCACGGCGGATGCCGATCAGCTCCTGCTCGCAGCGGGGGAGGTACTCGTCGAGCCCGCGCCTGATGCTGCGGGGGTCGAAACCGGACGCGTCCGCGCCCGGGGTCCAGATCCTGGACATGGTTTTCCCTTTTCTGTTTCGTTTGTTCGCGGCGTCTGATGATCGCCACGGGAATACCGTACACGGAATACGGGATTGCGCAACATATGCCGGCCTCGGCAAGGGGCGACCTTTGAGGATCGGCTAAATGGGAGAAAAGGGAAGACCGTCTAGAATCGGGTCTTATTCGTGCAAAAGGCCCTGGGCGGGTAAAGGCCGATTCCGTCCGTGATCGGCTGAGACGCTCAGAGCCGGGAACGCTGGGCGCGGGTGAGCTTCGCGACCACGAGGTCGTAGGAGTGGTCGACCAGCTCCCACACGTCCTCGTCGGGCACCGAGCCGTCGAGGACGACGGTGTTCCAGTGCCGCTTGTTGAGGTGGTAGCCGGGCGTGACCGCGGCGTGCCGGGCGCGGAGCTCCTCCGCGAGACCCGGATCGCACTTCAGACTGACGGTGGGCGGCGACGCGCCCAACGGAACCAGCGCGAACATCCGTCCGGCGACCTTGAAGACGGCCACCTCGTCGCCGAACGGATAGTCCTCCAGCGCGCCCGGCTTGGCCAGGCACTCCGCGATCACGCGATCACGCCACGACTCCTCTGTCACTCCCCACACCCTAGGTCGGCCCCGGCCCGCCGGGGCCGACCCGCGGGCGTCAGCGGAGGTAGGCGAGGCCGTCGATGCCGACCATGGGACGGCCCGAGGTGCCCGCCACGACGATCTTGATGGTGTGCGTGCCGCTGGTGCTCCAGGCGCGCGTCCACATCAGCTGGCGGTAGGCCGTGGTCGACGCCCGGGTGTCCAGCGTGCCGATCTTGACGCCGTCCACGTAGACGTACACGGCGCCGAGGTTGGAGGCGCGCTTGAAGATCAGGCCCGCGGTGCGCCCGGTGAACGTCCAGCTCGCGCTCGCGCCCCGGTACTTGCTGTACATGCCGCGCCCGCCCAGGTAGGAACTGGTCGTGCTGACGCCCCAGGTGCCGGTGCGGCGCGCGGCGCCCTCGGTCTGGCCGCCGGTGTAGCGGCTCAGGCTGGAGGTTCCGGTGTTGCCCGCGGCGTCGGTGCCGGCCAGCGTCCAGGTCTGGGTCGTGCCCGGCTTGGACACCGCGGCCCACTGCGTCGTCGTGGTAGAGAACGTCTTGGCCGCGGGCGAGGTGGCCTTCAGCGAGCTGAGGAAGCCGTTGTCGGCGGCCTTCCAGGTGAGCGAGACGGGCCACGCGCCGCTGTTGACCGTCGCCTTGCGCAGGGAGAGCGCCTGGGACGAGATGACGGGAGGCGTCGTGTCCGCGACGATCGTGAAGACGGGGGACGCCGAGGTCGTCCCGTCGGCGAAGGCGGCGTTCAGCTGGACCGAGTGCGTCCCGGGCGTGAGGGTCACCGTGGCGGACGCGGCCCCGGCGGCCGGTGTCGCGGCCGTCGCGCCGTCCACGCTGACGGTGTAGGTCGCGCCCTCGGCCGGCGTCCAGTTCAGCGTGGCCGTGCTCTTGGTGTAGTAGCGGCCCCCCGCGGCGGTGGCGCCGCTCACGGTGGCGCTCAGGGCCGGGACGGTGATCTGCTTGGCGGCCGTCCGGACGGCGGGAAGCGCGGAGTAGAGCTGCGCGCCCGGGCACGCGGTCGCGAACCCGTCGCGGTGACCGGAGATCGTGTTGAACTCGACCTGCTGCCCGTAGGGGTACTTCCCGCCCGTCCCGTTGGGGGCGGCCGACGTCAGCGTCGTCTTCGCCGTCGGGTCGACCCCGGTCAGCCCGAGCTTCCACGCGGCGATCTTCGCGACGCCGTCCAGGGCGGCCTTGGTGGGGGCGACGCCCGGGACGTCCGGGTCGTTCGCCGCCGTGTAGGTGCCGAGGACGGCGATCCCGGTGGTGTCGGTGTTGAACCCGTAGGTGTGGGCGCCGTGGACGGGGCGGTCGACGCCCCCGGCCCGCCCCTCGAAGACCGTGCCGCACTTGTCGACGAGGAAGTTGTAGCCGATGTCGTTCCAGCCCTGGCTCTGCACGTGGTACAGGAACACCGACTTGATCACCGACGGCGACTGGGTGCAGGAGTACTCGTTGCCCGTGTCGGTGTGGTGGACGAACGCGGCCTTGACCGAAGCGTCGTACTCCGGCGGCTCCTTGACGAGGGACTCGTCCGCGCCCCACCCGGCCCGCGCCACGATCGCCGGCTTCGGAGCGGTGACGGGCCCGGCGAGGGGCGTGGTCGCCGCCACCAGCCTCATCCCGGTGCCGCCGTCCGGCCCCGCCGCCCGCGGCGTCGCCGTCGCGGCGGAGGCGCCCGGGTCGATCAGGTCGACGCGCAGGCCCTCCGGCAGCGTGCGGCCCTTCTGCCCGGTCACGCGCACGTCGACACCGTTGGACGGGCCGACCCACAGCCCGTTCGTCCCTCCGCGTCCGCCCCGGTCAGGGGCATCGGCCAGCTCGGGCTCCAGGGCGCGCCACCCCGACCAGCGGCCGGTCTTCGCGTCCCGCGTGCGGATCCGCACGGTTCCCCTGAGCTCCTCGCGCGGCTTGTTCCAGGTGACGCCGACGAGGCTGAACGGCTCGGTCTCCGTGGCGGCCAGCCCCTTGGCCTTCTGGCCCGCGGCGGCCGCGGCGGCGATGTCGCCGAGGGCGCGGGCGTGGACCCGTCCGGGCCCCGGCCGGGTCGCGGACGCCGTCGTCGCCGTCGAGGTCGACGTCGACGAGACCGTCCAGACCACCGTTCCCGCCACCGCCACGGCGGCGAGCGACGTCCCGATCACTGTGCGCTTGAGCATGCTTCCCCGTTCACATTCCGACCCAGGTGATCATTCAGCGCCGGGGTCGTTCAGAACGTTACATCTCGTCCGACTCGGTTCGACCGGTGCCCTCGACAGGGCCTGCGCGAGGCAATGACCTGCCCAAGGCCGGGCCGGAGGGCGCTCGCCGCGCCACCGGCGGGGTACCTCGGACACGAGCGCGATCGGGGGTGGGCGTGCGCATCCAGGGACCCGTCGCCCCCATGGCCGCGACAGCGATCGACCGCATCCCCCAGGAAAGGGCCTGCTCAGGCGGCTGTCGCTACGAGCCCAAGTTCGACGGGTTCCGCTGCGTCGCCCGGGTGGGCGAGGACGGCGATGTCCAGCTCTGGTCACGCCGTCTCAAGCGGCTGGACGCGGCCTTCCCCGAGATCGTCTCCGCCGTCTCCGGAACCCTCCCGCCCGGCACGGTGGTGGACGGGGAGATCGTCCGCTGGGGAGGCGACGGCCGCCTGGACTTCGCCGCCCTCCAGCGCCGCCACGTCACCCGCCGCACCGGCTCCCCGATCACCGAGCCGTGCCACTACGTCGTCTTCGACGTCCTGGAGGCCGGCGGAACGGACCACCGCCCCGCCCCCCTCTCCACCCGCCGCGCCGAGCTGGAGCGCCTGCTGCGCGACCTCCCCGGGACCTCCCGCATCGTCCTCTGCCCGCAGCTCCGCGACGTGGGGGAGGCCCGCCTGTGGTTCGAGATCCTCGTCGCGCAGGGCATCGAGGGCCTGGTCGTGAAGGCCGCGGGCGACCCCTACAAGGAGGGCAGGCGCGGCTGGTGGAAGGTCAAGCACCGCACGACGACCGAGGCGCTCATCGGCGGAGTGACCGGCAGCCTCGAACAACCGCAGACCCTGCTCCTGGGCAGATACACGACGGCCGGGGTGCTCCGCGTGGTCGCCCGCACCACACCTCTCACTCCCCGAGCGCGCACCGCACTGGCCGGCGCCCTCTCGGAGGCCGGCCCCGGCCACCCCTGGCCGGAGCCCCTGCCCGCGGGCTGGGCCGGCGGCCTCCCCTCCACCAGAGACCCGATCCACTACACCCGTGTGGCCCCGGACACCGTCGCGGAGATCAGTGTGGACGCCGCCGTGGAACACGGCCGCTGGCGCCACGCCGTCCGCTTCCTCCGCCTGAGACAGGACCTGACCCCCGGCGACGTCCCCCAGGACCTGAACCTGGAGTGATCCTGGAAACGCTCGGTAACGGGGCCGTGAGCCCGGTCAGGCGGCACCGGCGGGACGGCCGAGCCCGGCGAGGTGGACGGCGATGACCTCGCGCATCCGCGCCGGGGTGGTCAGGTGGGGATGGGTGGCGGCGTGGACGGCCAGGCCGTCGACGAGGGCGTGCAGCCGGTCGGTCTCGTACTCCACGGCGGGTTCGGGGACGTCCAGGGAGCGCACGAGGGAGCGGCAGCCCTCGCGCAGGAGGCCGTACCCCTCGCTCTGCAGGGCCCGCAGCGTCGGATCGACCATCGCGCGGGCGGTGAAGGCCAGCCATACCCGGTTCTCGACGGCCCGCTCCTCGTCCATCGGCAGCAGCTCGGCCAGCACCAGCTCGGCGCGGCGCCGCTGATCGGGCTCGGGGGGCAGCGCCGCCATGCGTCGCTGGATCCGCTCGATGATCGCGCGCAGGGTGAACGCCAGCAGCTCGGACTGCGTCGCGAAGTAGTGCCGCAGCGACCCCATCGACAGACCGGCCTCGCTCGCCACGTTGCGGACCGAGGCCCGTTCCAGTCCGTCGCGCAGGACCACCCGCAGCACCGCCGCCGCCACGTCCAGGCGCCGTTGCTCACCGTCCACCACTCTAGGCATCCCCCATTACTAGCACAGTCGTGCTACTATCCGGCAGGAAGTAGCACAGTTGTGCTAGTACGCGTCGAACGGAGATCGCCCGATGTGCCTGAGGTCCCCCTCGCGCCGCCCGTCCGGCACCGGTCCGTCGACAGGCGGCGGCACGGCCCCATCGCTGCTCCGCGGCCGCGCCGTATGGCTGACCGCCCTGGGATGGGTGTCGGCGAACGCGCTGACGCTGGTCCTGGCCGGTCGCAGGCTCCCGCTCGACCTCCACGACGCCGGGGAGCGCACCACGTCCGCCTATCTGGTGGACCTCAACGTGCGGCTCGCCGAGGTCCTCCTCCTCATGGCCCTGGTCTTCCTCCTCACCCGGCGCCGGACCAGGCCCGACCTGGCGGCCCGCGCCCCCGAGCGCGCCACCGCGCTCCGCGAGACCCTGCTGCTCCTCGCCTACGGCGCGGGCGGGCTCGCCCTCGGGTTCGCGGTGGGGCGGGCGTTCGGCTGGCACCCGTTCGGCCTGCACCTGGCCGGCTCGATGAACGTGACGAACGACCACGTCACGCGGGCCGAGGCGATCGCCTGGGCGGGGTACAACCTCGTGGTGTTCGCGATCGCGCCGCTGGTGTACTTCCGGCGCCGCTACTCCGCCCGGGCGCTCAACCTGGTCTCCGCCGACCGGCGCGGCGACCTCCGCCTGGTCGTCGTCGTGCTGCTGGTCGAGGCGGCCGTGCAGACCGCCGCGCTGCGACCGGAGATCTTCGACCTCGGCGCCAGGCAGCTCCTGCTCGGCGCGCCGCTCACCTTCGTCCTCTACATGGCCGGGACGGTCCTGCCGACGATGGTCTTCGTCCACGCGATCCTGATCCCGCGCTTCGCCAGGCTGACCGGCTCGACCGCGACCACCGTGATCTTCGGCGGAGTGGTCTACGCGGCCCTGCACGTGTCCGACTCCTGGGCGGAGTACGGCTCCCCCCGGGCGGCGGCCGTCTCGATCGCCTTCCTGCTGCTCACCTACTTCGGCCCCGGCATGGTGAAGGCCTGGCTGACCGTGCGCACCGGCAACGCGTGGGTGCACGTCTGGGCCTACCACGCCCTGGCGCCCCACACCCTGGTCGACACACCCCACGTCGCGCACACCTTCGGCATCCACCGGTGATCTAGGCGGGAGGCTCCGATCCCGCGGCGGCACCTCGCGGAACCGCTCGATCACCGGACGCTCGGCGACCCGCCGCCGGATAAATCGGATTACTGATCGTGATTCCCTGGCGACTCTCCCCGCACTTACGGTAAAACAGACACTGATGTTCTTCTGAGCTTGTCGCCGGACGACCAGGATCTGCCGATCCTCGCCAAGGGCCGCGGCGCCAAGGGCATCTCCATGAACGAGAGTCGACCTGAAAGGCATCGCCAGATGACACGTCCATCGGACGACAAGGGCACGAACGCCGGCGGTCTCTCCCGCCGCAAGCTCCTCAGGGTGGGCGCCGGCGTCGCCCTCGGCGCGGGCGCCGTCGGCGCGGGGTGGGTCGGCTTCAGCCAGGACGGGCGGCAGGCGACGGTGCGGACGGCCGGCGGACCGGGCGACCCGTCCAGCCCGACCCTCGCGACCAAGATCAAGAACCTGAGCGGCCCGGTCGAGACCGGCCCGTTCGCCTCGCCGTGGACCGACCTCGGCATCCCCGTGCGGTGCCCGGACGGCACCATGCTCTTCGTCTGCGGCGACACCTTCAACGGCGACCACGTGCCGAACCCGGGCGAGCCCGCCGACGACTGGCGCGCCCCGGTGGGCCTGCGCTCCAGCAACGGCGACGTGAACAACCTGCGCATCGACGGAAGCGTCGGCGGAGGCCACGCGAGGGCCCTCGTCGACGAGCCGCACAACCCGGTCGGCGACAAGGCGACGACGGCGATCCCGTCCGACGCCTTCGTCGTGGACGGCGTCATGTACATGCACCTCATGCGCGGGGTCATCTTCGACACCCACCACACCGACTTCTGGCGCTCGACCGACAACGGCGAGACCTGGGAGTACCTGTGCCAGTGGCCGGGTGACCTGCACGGCGGCCAGTTCCAGCAGAAGACCTACGCGGTGGCCGCCGACGGCTGGTGCTACGTCCTGTCGACGGTCTTCAACCGCGACCGGGACTCGGGGATGCTGCTCCACCGGGTGCGCAAGGAGCGGCTCGGCGACCCGAACGCCTACGAGCCCTGGGGGTACGCCGACGGGGACTGGCGCTGGGGAGCGCCCCCGACGACGGTCTTCGGCGTCCGCAAGTGGGGCGAGATCTGCTTCCGCGCCATGGACGGCAAGTACGTCCTGACCTGGTTGAACATGAACCCGCTCTCGATCCGGGCGATGGTCTTCCCGCTCCCGACCTCGGACCTGACGCGGACGCTGGAGCAGACGCTGATCCTGCCGTCCGACCCCCGGGCCGAAGCGGCCAACCTCGTCGCCAGCCCCTACGGCGGCTTCGTCGTCCCCGGCTCGACGTTCGGCAACTTCCACATCATCGTCAGCCAGTGGTACGACCCGCGGAACTACCGGATCATGCAGTACAAGATCAACATGCTCTCCTGAGCGGGGACCGGGCGCCGTCCCCCGGCGGCGCCCGGCTCGCCCGACCGTCCCCAGACGAGGCCAGCGGCCCGTCCGAGGGCGGTTTCTTCTTGTCACGCGACCGCCGGCAGGCTGGGCGTCACCCGGCCTGCCGGCGGTCGGAGTTCCTGGAGGGACGACGAGGGTCAGGCGGCCTCGATGCGCTGGGCGAGCCAGGCCTCAAGGACCTCCAGGGCGGGGCGCCCGCTGTCGTCGACGGGCTCCGTGCCGTACATCACGTGCCGCCGCGTGCCGTAGAACACCGCCGCGTCGACGCCCTCCTTGACCAGGTTGCTCGGGTTGAGCCGGGTCTTCAGCAACCGGTTGAGCGTGCCCTTCGGCAGCGGCACGCCGGCGACGTCCAGACCGTGCTCGGTCAGGTCGGTGATCTGGGGGACCAGGGAGAGCAGGTCGACGCCGAAGAAGGCGTTGAGCGACTTCACCGGGTCGGCCGGGTCGACCTTCGGAGGGTGCTTCGGGTCGAAGTCGTCCAGCTTGTTCTGGATGGCGCGCAGGTCGCGGGTGATCCGGACCCAGTCGACGCGGTCGAGGATGGCCAGGGCCTCCCCGACGGCCCGCTCGGGGGAGCCGGGCGGCCACATCGCCAGCAGCGCGGCGAGCGGGGTGAGGTCGACCCGGTTGGCCGTCTCGGCCAGCGGCATCAGCCGGTCCTCGATCGCGACCAGGGAACGGTAGACCCCGCGCGTGTCGCCCCGCTGGGCGTACGCGGGGACGGCCCGCGCGGCGCGCTCGATCCCGCGGTAGTCGATCCTGCTGATCCCGCCGATGACGTTGCTCGCCTGGGCCAGCAGCGCGACGGGCTGGAGCCCCTGGATGACCTTGGTGACCTTGGCCACCTGGTCGGCGGGCAGCCCGGTCAGCGGCGCGGCCTTGGCGGCGGCGGCGAGGGCCGCCCGCGCCAGCGCGGCCGTGTCCCCCGCCTTCGCGGCGGCCTGCACCGCGTCGAGCTCGTTGGCCAGCCCCACCAGGTCGGTGTTGGCCAGCGCCTGGAGCACCTGGCCCGCGATCTGGTTCTGCGAGCCCGGCGGGGAGTTCAGCAGCGTGTTCACCACGACGGGGTTCGCGACCGCGCGGGTGAGCGCCTGCAGCGGGCCGACGAGCCTCGCCAGGTCGCCGGCCGTGCGGGCCGCCCCGGTGGTGTCCTTGCCGCGTGCCTGGCCGGTCAGCGTCTTCACGCCGTTGGGGACGGCGGTGAGGTCGGCGGGCCTGCCGTTGACGGTGCCGAGGTCGGTGGAGAGTTCGCGCTCCGCCGAGCCCTGCAGGTTGGCGATGCCGACACGGCTCAGCACGGTGCCGAGGGTGGCGGTGAGCTCGTTCTCCTCCGGCAGGGCGCAGTACAGGTCGCCCTTGAGGCACACGTTCGCGACCCGTCCGGACAGCTCGCCGAAGCCTCCCGGCCGCGGCCCGGCGAGACCCCGGGTGCCGGGCAGCGGATCGCCGAGGTTCACCTCGCCCTTCGTCCCCCTGCCGGGGTCGGCCACGCCTCCGCCCGCGACGTAGGAGGCGGCCGGGACCGGACCCTTCCCGGCCCCGATCTGGGCGGCGATGTCGCCGTTGACGTCCGCGCCCTGGCTGAAGCCGAGCCCGACGAACCGGGTGCCGGGGCAGTCCCGGGAGATGTCCGTCATCGCCTTGCGGGCGGCGTCGATCCCGGTCTGCTTGGAGTCGTTGTAGGTCTTGCCCTGGTCGAACGCGGTCGCGTTGTAGCCGACCCAGTACGAGGAGATCCGGTCGCCGAACCGCCGTTCCAGCGGCTCGGTGATGCCGCGGAGCATGCCGACCGGCGTGTCGGGGTCGGCGGCCGACGTGGTCTCCCAGGTGCCGGGCACGACGATCAACTTGATCGGGGTGCAGGACATGGCCCCGGACGTCCGCGCGGCGTTGACCGGCCCGTCCGTGTTCAGCAGCGGCACCGCGGCGGCGGCCGCGACCGCTCCGGCCACCGCGACCGCGACGGCCGGCCTGCGGTAGCGCCTGAACGGCTTTCTGGCGTGCAGTCCGGAGCTCATCACTTCCCCTTCAGCGCGCAGTAGGCGTCCTGGGCCGCCGTGATGACCGCGGAGTCGACCTTGGTGGGGATCATGTTGTAGCGGTTGGTGGCCACGACGGACTGGTACTTGCCGTCCGGGCTCGTGAACCACTGGCTGAAGTAGCCGAGCGCGGCGCCGTTGTGCATCCACGCGTCGCCGCACGGGGTCTTCGCCAGGACCACGCCGAGGCCGTAGGGGCGCTCGGGGGACGCGGCCCGCTCCATCTCCCGCTGCTGCGCGGGCCGGAGCAGGCGGCCGGACGCGAGCGCGCGGGTGAAGTCGGCGAGGTCCTCCTGGGTCGACACGATGGCGCCCGCCGCGCCGAGCACCTGGACGTTCGAGAACGAGATGTCCCGGATGGTGAAGTAGCCGTGCAGCCAGTTCCCGTACAGCTTGGGGTCGGCCTCGGGGTAGGTGGTGTCGCTGAGGCCGAGCGGCTTGATGATCCGGTTGGTCACCTCGACGGCCGGGTGGTGCCCGGTCGCGGCCTGGATGATCAGACCGCCGAGGATGTAGTTGGTGTTGGCGTAGTGGTACTGGGCGCCGGGAGCCGACAGCGACTTGCTGGACGTGGCGGTCTTCACCAGCTCGCGCGGGTCCCACCGCCGGTAGGGGTTGATGTCGGCGACGTAGGACCCCGAGATCCGCAGGTCGTGGATGTAGTCGGGGAGCCCGCTGGTGTGGTTCAGCAGCTGCCGGATCGTGATCTTGCGGCCGTCGTTGCCGTTCGCCGCGACCAGGCCGGGCAGCCACCGGTCCACGGTGTCGTTCAGGGAGAGCTTGCCCTCGGCCTCCAGCTGGAGCAGGACCGTGGCCACGAACGCCTTGGAGTTGCTGGCGATGCGGAACTTCGCCTTCGGGTCGGCCGGCACGCGCATGAACATGTCGCCGTACCCGGAAGCGGCGTACTGGGTGTTGTCGCCGTTGCGGACCATTCCGATGACGCCGGGCAGCTTCTGCTCCGCCCGCAGCTTCGCCACGCGGTCCTGGAGGACGGTGCCGGCCCGCACGCCGGTGTCGGCCTCGGTCTTCGCGCCGGCCGAGGCGACCGTGGCCTCCCGGTCCTGGACGCCCATCGTCACCGCCGTCACGGTGGCGGCCGCCGCGACCAGCGTCGCGCCGGCGCGGACAAGGAACTTCCGACTTCGCATTCGGTCTCCCAGACAATTCGACGATCGTGTCTGCGACGCTAGTGAGACCCGTTGAAATTACGATGACAGGCGAATATCGAGGCGGCTAGTCCTGTTATTTTCGACCACACTTTCACGGGCATGCCGAAACGCGCCGAACGCTTCTCGGATTCGTTCGGCGCATGGTTCCGGAGAAATGGACGGTGAACGGCGGCTAAAGGAGTGAAGGCGCCCCTGCGACGGCGACCAGACCGGCTCTGCCCAGGGCCGGCGGGTCCTCCGCGGCGAGTTCTCGCGCGAACAGCGCGAGCAGTCCGTTCAGCCGGTACTGGTGGACGGACGGCTGCTGCACGAGGTTGGCGTCCACCAGGTTCTCGAGCGCCTGCTCGGCCCCTCGCGCGCCCCAGCCGAGGGCGGCCGCCAAAGCCCGATGGCCGGATCGCCCCTCAGGCGCCGCCCCCAATGCGCGGAACGCTCGGCGCTCGGCGGCGGGAAGCCGTTCGTAGGAAAGCCGGAAAGCGCCTTCAACGCTCCGGTCCTCCGCCGTCAGCTCGTCCAGGCGGCGCCGGGCATCGGCCATCCTGTGCACCAGATGCCCGATCGCCCAGGACGGGCGGCTCTGCAGGCGCGCGCCCGCGATGCACAGCGCCAGGGGCAACCGGTCGCACATGGCCGCCAGCTCCCGCACGGCGACCGGCTCGGCCGCGGCGCGCTCGGCGCCCACGATCCGGGTCAGCAGCGCCTCCGCCGCCGTCCGGGTGAGCGCCCCCAGCGAGACCCGGCGGTCCACGTCCAGCCCGACCAGCCGCCGGCGGCTGGTGACCAGCACCCTGCTGCCCGCCCCCGCGGGGAGCAGCGGGCGCACCTGGTCGGCGCCGGACGCGTCGTCGAGGACCAGCAGCAGGCGCAGCCCGGCGGTCGCGCTCCGCCAGGACGCCGCGAGCTCGTCCAGGTCGCCGGACGCGGGCCCGGCGCCGACGGCCCGCAGCAGCCGGCGCAGCGCGCGTTCCGGCGGCACCGCCTCCCGCCGGTCGCTGTGCCCGTGCAGCTCGACGAACAGGCAGCCGTCCGGGTGCTCGCCGCGCAGCGCCCGCGCGGCGCGCACCGCGAGCGCGGTCTTGCCCGCCCCCGCGACCCCGTCCACCGCGGCCACCGCGAGGCCGCCGCCGGTGAGCAGCGCCAGCTCGTCCTCTCGTCCGACGAGCTCCCCGACCTCCGCGGGCAGCTCGTCGGGGACGCGCCGCGCGGAGGCGACCCGGACACGTCCCTCGTCTCCCGCTTCGTCCCGCGGAGCGAGGTCCAGGGCCGCGTCGTCACCGCGCAGCACCGCCTGATGCACGCGCCGAAGCCGGTCGCCCGGCTCCACCCCGAGGTCCTCCACGAGCCGGCGGCGCAGGTGCGAGTAGACGGCCAGCGCGTCGGCCTGGCGGCCGCTCCCGTACAGCGCCCGCATGAGCAGCGAGGCCAGGGCCTCGCTGTGGGGGTGCTTGGGGATCAGGGCGTGCAGTTCGCCGACCGCGTCCACGAACCTGCCGAGCTGGAACTGGCACTCGACCTTCTCCTGCAGAAGGGTGAGCCTGCGCTCCTCCAGCCGCAGGCGCTCCGCCTCCGCGAACGGCCCGGGCAGCCCGGCCAGCGGTTGGCCCTGGAACAGCCCGAGGGCCGCGTCGCAGGCGCTCGCCGCGGCCGCGAGATCGCCGGACCTCCTCGCGGCGGCCGCCGCGTCCGCGGCCTCGTCGAGGCGCAGCACGTCGACCGCCGTCCCCCGGCTGACGAAGCGGTAGCCGCCCCGCTCCCGTGCGATCACCGACTCCTGCGCGTCCTCGCCGAGCGTGCCCAGGCTGCGGCGGAGCCGGTGGACGTACACCGGCACGATCTTGTCGCCGGAGCCGGGCGGATCGACGCCCCAGACGCCGTCGAGCAGCTCCCGCCGGCTCACGGTCATGTCCGGGCGCAGCAGGAGCGCGGCCAGGAGGGCCTGCTGCCTGAGGGGGCCGAGGTCGAGCCGGGTCCCGCCGCGCCAGGCCCGGACCGGGCCCAGCACGGTGAATTCGAGCAGGCGGGGGGCCGGGTCCGGCATCGTGCCCGAGGTCATCGCCATCGCCATCATCAGACCGATCTCTTCGAACTGCTGATCAGGGACGGTCCGCGCGTGTGAGGGAGCATCGCGGACCATGGCATAACTTTGTAATGGGTAGGTTATTACTATGGGATGGCGCGGTGCGGCGATTGGTTCGGACCGCCCGCGTGGCGATCGTCACGTCACCGCGCGGGGCGCGGCCGCCGACCCCGGCGGGGCGCCGGCTCCCGCGCGACGACCCCGGCCGTCTCGGCGTCGAGCAGCGCCTGCCCGGCGGAGCGCTCGGCGGCCTCGCGCTCGTCTCCGAGCCCGACCAGCAGATTGATCACATGCGGGCCCAGCACGTGCAGCACGCCCCGGCCCTCCTGGCCGAACACCCCCGTGGTCTCCAGCAGCACGTAGCCGTGGATCATGCACCAGATCTGCCCGGCCACCAGGACCGGGTCGTCCCGGCGGATCCGCCCCGCGTTCATCGCGCGCCGCACCTGCCGGGGGAGCAGGGCGAAGGCGTCGTTCAGCTCGGCGGCGGTCGCCGGCGTGCCCTCGGCGGTCAGGTCGTGCCCGAACGACGGCAGCGCCCCCGGCGAGGCGAGCCCGAACATCAGCCGGTAGCGCTGCGGGCTGGCCGCCGCGAACTCCCGGTAGGCCAGCCCGAGGACCAGCAGGTCGGTCACCGGGTCGTCGGTGTCGGGCACCTGCCGCAGGTGCCGCTCGAAGCGCGCGAACGCCTCCCGGCCGAGCGCCTCGTACAACCCGGTCATCCCGCCGAAGTGCGTGTAGACGGCCATCGTGGACGCCCCGATCTCCGCGGCGACCCCCCGGGCGTTCAGCGCCTCCGGCCCCCGTTCCTCTAGCAGCCGCATCCCGGCCCCGACCAGCTTCTCGCGCGTCCCCGACGTTTTGGGCATGACAATGTTATAGCGCGCCGGGAACGGTCCGCACTCACCTGAACGGCCATGTCTTTCTGGTGTGGCGGTATCGACGCTCCCCGCGGGGTCAGGCGGTGCCGGGAACGCCGGCCCGCTCGGTGGGCACTGCCGGAACGACCTTGAGAAAGGCATTGGCGATCTCCTGGTACCCCGCCGCGGTCGCGTGGCCGTCGCCGTCGCTGCACTGGTACGTCCACGTGCAGATCCGGGCCACGCCCCGGGGGACGGCGCCGTACGGAGGGGCCGTCACCTCGGTGAGGTCGTGCCCGGCGAAGGCGCCGTTGACGTCCGCGACCCGGAATCCGGCGGCGAGGTAGACGCCGTGCTCGTAGGCGTTGAAGGTGTCGACGACCGGTACGGAGGCGAGGGCGGCGGCCTTGCCGCCCGACACCCAGGACGCCAGGCCGGGGTTGTAGTAGTTCATGGCGGCGTAGGCGGGCCCGCCGCCTCCCGCGCCCCGCAATCGCGCGGTGATCTGCGGCAGGTTGGCGACCAGCGAGCCGGCGCCCCGCACCGCGCAACCCGCGTCGACGCTCCCGCCGGGCAGGCAACCGTTGGTGTCGTTGGCCCCGATGTCGAGAGTGACGTACCGGACGTGGCCGGCGTGCGTCGTCAGAAAGGCCTCGGCGGCCTTCAGTTGGGAGCCCTCCGCGTATCGGCAGATACCGCCCTGAAGCATCGTCGTGGTGGTCTCCCCGGGACACCCGAGCTTCACCAGTTGGAGCCGAGGATTCCGTGCCTCCAGCGCGGCATGGAGCCGGTCGGTGTAGCCCTGATCGGTCGGCCCCGTCCCGGCCTGAACGCCCACGGACAGCGAGTCGCCGAGCGCGAGGTAGTACTCCGGACCGCTCGCCGAGGCGACGGGCCCCACCAGGCCCGTCCCCACCACAGCGGCGACCACGACGGCGATCGATCTGACCAGCCCCATCCCCGCTCCAGCGACCTCGGCTTGAGCGCACCCCACCCGGCGCGCGCGTGCCCACGCTAACAGACATCAATGTCTATTTGAAGGGACGGACGACCCGCCCCCGGCGAGGCGACCAGGGGGACGGGCTTGCGCTCAGGTGTGGAGTGTGGCGGCGAGGCGTTTGGGGGCTGAGAGCCGCCAGGCTTCGGTGACCAGTTCGCGCAGCTCCTCGGAGTCGACGGTGGCCAATTGGACCTCGACCCACGCGAAGCGTCCGCTGGCCCAGGACGGAGCGAAGGTGCCGGGGGCTTCGGCGACGAGGGCGGCCTGCTCCTCCCGGGTGGCTTTGAGCAGGACGAAGCCGTCGTTCTCGTTGAGGTAGCAGAATCCCTTGCCGCGGACCCGGAAGCCGGTCAGATCCGAGAACGCCTCGCGCTCGGTGACCTCCGGCAAGGCGAGCACCGTACGCAGGAACTCCTCAGCACGCATGCCCGAAGATGTACCAGCCGGGTAGGACGCTTCATCGCAGAGGCTCGTAGAAGGAGTCGACGGCGGCTTGGCCGGTGTAGTTCGGACCGGCCTGGTCATCGGCTCCGAGGTACCGGTAGGGGAACCGCACCTGCCCGTACCCGTCGCGGGAGATGCGGCGGCGGACGGAGTCGTAGGCGAACCCCTGCGCGCGCAACTGGGCCGCGAGGCGACGACCTGCCGGGGCACCGTCCTCACGGCGGACGGAGCGGGCGTCGAAGTTGGCGACGAACCGGCCGTGATCGGTGAGCCACGACGCGATACGGCTCAGGACGCCGAGCTTGTCGCCCACGTAGTGCAGCCCGTGCACGCACGTGATCAGGTCGAAGCGGCAGCCGGGGACCCAGTCGGCCACCGAGCCGCTGACCAGACGCAGCATCGCGGGGACGGAGCCCGGGACGAAATGGTCCACGAGGTCGAGACCGGTGATCTCGACCTGTCCCGTCATGCCGCGACCGGCCAGGCGGGAGGCCGCCTCGACGGGTGCCCGTCCGCTCCCGCAGCACAGGTCCAGCCACCGCACGGGTTGCGAGGCTATGGCGCGGGCGCTGATCTCGGTCAGGACGTCCATGCCGAGTTCTCTGCCGTAACCGTTGGAGCCGCTGAGGGACCGCTCGCGATTCATCGTGCAGTTCGCCACGACCGACGATCTCGCCAGTTCGCCATCATCGAGCAGCCGCGTCACACCGGCATTGTGGCCCACTGGCGCCGTGCCGTGCTCGGGACGCAGTTGCGGCATAGGTGCGACGTGCCGACGGTCATGTCGTTTCGGGGTTGAGGGTTCTCGTTATCGATCGCCGGGCCGCGATGCGGGCGGGGACGGCCGTCAGCGCGGCCGTCGCGGGGAGGGCGGCGAGCGCGGCGGTGAGCAGCGACCACGTGGGCGGCCAGACCGTGTTCGGGGCGCTGAAGGGCAGGCACAGCAGGAGGCCCATAAGGATGCCCGCTAGGGCGCCGGGCAGGGTCGGCAGCAGCTGCGCGGTGGACAGTCCGGCGGTGATCTGCCCGGGCGTGGCGCCGAGGGTGCGCGCGACGGCCATGGTGTGCCTGGCTTCCTGCGCCGTGGTCCAGGTGATGGTGACGGCGTTGACGGCGGCGAGGACGATCAGCGCGGCGGTGACCCCCAGGATCACGTGGTGCTCCTGGGCGTTCCGCAGATCGTTCGCCATGGAGGAGCCCGGGTGGTCCTTCGCGGGCTGGGCGTAGATCACCAGCAGGCCCGTGATCATGACCAGGGTGGCCGCGGTGCTGCAGGCATGCAGGACGGCGCGGCGCGGGCGGCGGGCGACCAGGCGCAGCCCGAGCAGGAGCGGGGTCGGCAGCAGCGCGGACACCCTGGTCAGCAGGCCCCGGTGCCGGGGCGGGCGGGCGCTGTCGGCGAGTGCGGCGACGGTCTCGGTGCGCAGGGCCCGCACGGTCGGACCGAGGGTGGTGAGACCCGCCACGGCCAGGGCGACGATGGTCGTGAGCGCGATGGTGTCACCGGCCGGCCCGGTGGCGGCGGTGAGCAGGCTGGCGCTGGGATTGACGATGGCGGGCTCGATCAGCCGTGCGACGACCAGGCCCAGGACGTCGGCGAGGAGCGCCAGGGACAGGTACTCGGCGAACAGGACGGCGGCGATGAGGCCGGGTGTGGCGCCGACCGCCTTGAGCAGCCCGACGCGGCGGGTCTGTTCGGCGGCGCGTCCCGCGGCCAGCGTGGCCACGCCGCCGATGGCCAGGAAGCTGAGCAGCCAGCTCCCGATGACCAGGATCGGCTGGCTGTCCCGCAGCATGACCGAGTCCTGCTCGGCTATGTGCTGCCAGGCCCTGATGTTCACCAAGGTGTCGGTGGGCGCCGGACCTACGGCGGGGTCGTGCCTGGTGAACGTCCAGGCCGAGCCGGGATCCCGCAGCCTCAGGTTGATGAGGGAGGTCACCGGCACCTCGGGCGACGCCAGGGGACGGGCGTCCCGTTCGGTCATCCAGACCAGACCGCCGCCGTCGCTCGGCCCCCCGCCCGGACCGATCCCCGGCGCCCACGGGTACACCGCGTGGGACGCGGTCACGGCGATCCCGACGATGGGCAGCGAGCGGCCGGCGACGGTGGCGTCGTCACCCACGCGGACGCCCAGAGCGGTGGCGAAGCCGCGTTCGACGACGACGCCGCCGGGACGGACCCAACCGCCCGATGTCACCAGCGGGCGGTCGATCGGGCCCGGCGTCGGATCCGCGACCTGCACCACCGCGGCTCCCGTGGAGCCGTGCGCCGTGAGCTTCGTGTAGTACTCGCGGTACGGCCCGCTGTGCGCGACCACGCCGGGCGCGTCCTCCAACGACTTCAGGGCGTCGATGGTGGTCGGGCTGGTGTCCGGTGAATACGCGACCACGTCCGGTCCGGCCGTGGCCGCCCGTGTCTGCCGGTAGAGGGTCTCCGTTGCGCCGTCCACCGATCGGCCCAGGCTCAGCGCGGCGGTGGCGGCGATGATCGAGACGAGGAGGATCGCGGCCTGCGCGGGATTGCGGCGGACGTCGGCCACGACGAGGCGGACGACGAGGAGGATGCGCCCCACGGCGTTCAGTCCCCCAGTTCGATCAGCCCGCCGAGGCGCCCGCCGCGCCCCGCCAGCCGGGTGTCGTCGACGAACGTCCCGTCCCGCATCGAGATGAGCCGGTCCGCGGTGGCCGCGACCCGCTCGTCGTGCGTGACGATCACCAGCGTCTGGCCCGCGGCGCGCAGGTCGTCGAACAGCCTCAGCACGTCGAGTGTCGCCGTGGTGTCCAGGTTCCCGGTCGGCTCGTCGGCCAGCAGGACCAGCGGGTCGTTCGCCAACGCGCGGGCGATGGCCACCCGCTGGCGCTGCCCGCCCGACAGCTGCCAGGGCAGATGCCGGGCGCGGTCTGCGAGCCCCATCTGCTCCAGCAGGGCGGCCGCGCGGCGCCGGGCCGCGCGCGGCGAGTGCCCGGCCAGGAGTGCGGGCAGCTCCACGTTCTCCGCCGCGGACAGCTCCTCCACCAGGTGGAAGGCCTGGAAGACGAAGCCCACCGACCGGCGCCGCAGCCGGGCCAGGGCCCGCTCGCTCAGCACGTCGATCCGCCGCCCGGCCAGCCACGCCTCCCCGCGGGTCGGCCGCTCCAGGCCGCCCAGAATGTGCAGGAGTGTGGACTTCCCGCAGCCACTCGGCCCCGTCACCGCCAGCGCCTGCCCCGCCGGGACGTCCAGGTCGATTTCATCGACAGCCCGGACAAGGCCCGGCCCCTGTCCGTGCTCCTTGCTGAGGCCGCGGACCCGCACCACGGCGCCGCACTCGTTCATGCATCCCCGGATTCGTTCTCGGTTCTCGACCAGACGCGCTCGCAGGCCGCCAGCCAGCGCAGGTCCGCCTGCAACCGCAGTGCGACCCCCTCCAGGAGCAGGCCGGAGGTCGAGCCGTCCGGCTCGGCCAGCGCCGCGCGCTGCACGTCGCCCAGGCGCCGCAGCAGCTCGCGGCGATGGGCGTCCACCAGCTCCACCGGATCGGCGAGCCGCGCCGCCGCGGCGGCGGCGAGCTTGAGATGGAACTCGGCGAGATTCGGCTTGGGCCAGCTCACCTCGGCCACCCAGGCGGCCACGCGCCGCTGCCCGTCCGGCGTCAGCGCGTAGATCTTGCGGTCCGGTCGGTCCGGCGCCCCGCCGGTCCGTTCGCAGACGACCAGTCCCGCCTTCTCCAGCCGTGCCAGGGTCACGTAGATCTGGCCCGCGTTCATCGACTCGCCGAGCGGTCCGAGCGCGCGCCGCAGCCGTTCGCGCAGGCGGTACCCGTGCGACGGTTCCTTTGCGAGCAGCGCCAGCACCGCGTCCTGCATGCATCACCCCTAACGGCTAGCCAATAGATAGCGGTTAGCCGTTGCGGACGTCAACCGGGAGCGCGCCTGTGGAAGCAACCTCGGTCGCTACCGGGTCCGCGGGTCCTGGGTGGGGTCGGCGTACATCCGCGGGCACCCGTGCTCGGCCGCATCGGCGCGCAGTTCGTAGTGCCAGGGTTCGTTGGCGTAGACCTGGCACAATCCGTACTGCGCCCCGTGTCTCGACAGCCATTTCGCGGCGTCGGACCGTCCGATGTCGACGGCCTTTCCTTTCACGTGAAGCGATTTCGCCGCGGTGGCCACCCAACGGGCGGCCGCCTCCTCGGATCCGTATTTGGAGACCGCTTCGCGGAGAAGTCGATTCTGGTACGCCGGGGAGCGCCAGCCGCTGTTGACGTAGAACGTGGTCCTCTCGCCCGCGGCGTCCGTCGCGGCCCGCCGAAGGGCCTTGAGGAGATCTGGATCCAGGTTGGTCACGGCCGGGAACGCGTCGTTGAAGACGGTCACGCCGTCCGGGACGACGCCGTCGGCCTCGCCGATCGCCCCTGGGAGTCCGCGGCGCGCGGGCATCTTGCCGGGCGTGGTTCTCCGGTCGTCACGAGGGCCGTCCGGGGAGGGGGCGGCGGACGGCGGAAATGACCGGGCAGAGGAGGACGAGGAATTCTGCCACTGATAGGCGAGCGCCGGTGCGATCATGGCTAGGGCGACTGCCAGGGCGATGCCGATGTACCGGAGAAGTGCGCGGGATTCTTTTCGCGTCGAGAGTGGTAGTGATGGCATTCTGCCAGTCAAGGCAGCGGGGTGTTGCCATGCCGTATGGGGTTTTCGATATGCCGACGATATGCCGTCAGAGGAGGTCGGCCACCGCCGCGTGCAGGTCGAGAAGGGCGGGGATCTGTTCGGACGGACGCCGGCCCATGCCGCATTCGGTGGCGACGCCGAACGTCTTCACCGCCCCGCGCGCCGCGTCGATTCTGGCGCGGGCGCCGTCGAGCCCGTCCGTGGCGTGCACGAGCCCGAGGAACAGGGTGGTCTCCGCCGGCAGCGACAAGCCCGACAGCGGCGCGAAGTACGCCTCATCGGCACGGTCGCGCGGCACCGGCATGTGCACCCAGTCCAGGCGCCGCCCGAGCCCCTCGGCGAGGCCCTCGGCGACGGCCACGAGCTTGGACGTGTCGGCGGGCTCGACGAAATGCTTGTGCTCGAAGTCGCCGTAGCAGAGGTGGTATCCCAGCTCGACCTCGTCCGGCACGGCGTTTCCGAGCCGGACCAGGCGCGTCAGGGTCTCCGCCAGGCGGGACGGATAGTCCGTGCCGTACCAGGCCGGATAGACCCCTTCGAAGACGGCGAACTCGACCGCGGTGTCCCACTGGACGGCCAGATCCGCGGGCGGGACCACGGCCAGGATCTCCTCCAGTTCGGCCAGCAGCCGGGCCTCGTACGCGGCTTCGAGCTCCGCGTGACGCGCACCGATGAACGCGGCGACCACGGCGATCGGTGTCGGCAGGCTGACCTGGAAACGCACGTCCGGCGCGATGACGCCCTCCGCGCGCAGGCGGGCGAACACCCGCCACGAGTCGAGCGCGGCCGCGGAGTACCCGAGCGGGCCGAAGGCCACCGACGCCGGATCGACGCCGGGCTTCGGCCGTACGCGCAGGGAGGGCCCGTACTCCGGGCCGGGTGGCGGCACCGTCTCCAGGTCCGGGTGCGCGGAGAGTTTCGCCAGCTGCCAGACGACCCAGTTGTCCCGCTCACCCGGCTCGCCGTCCGGGATCCGCCGCACACGGCCGTTGAGCTTGGTCGCCACCGCGCGGAACACGGTCTCCGAATTGGCCAGCGGCACGCTGCCGCACAGGTGCACGGTCGACTTCACGGGTGTCACTCCAGGTTCTCCAAGCTTGAGGTGGTGCGTCCGAGCGGAGCGAACGGAGTCCGCACCAACGGCGCTCGCGGCGTCTCTCAGGCATCACGAACGCCGCACTCGTTCCCACGGCTCGGCTCCCCGGTTTCGCGGGGGGCAGGGAGGTCAGCGAGGGCCGGCGCCGAGGTTGATGGGCAGCGACAGCGGGCCCACGGTGAAGAAGGACGGCGAGTAGGGGATGTCGTCCGGGTCGATCGCAAGGGTGAGGTCCGGCAGCCGCCGGTACAGCGAGGCCAGCGCGAGCCTGCTCTCCAGGCGGGCCAGCGGGGCGCCGATGCAGTAGCGGGGGCCATGCCCGAAGCCGAGGCCGTCGCCCTGCTCTCGGTCGATGTCGAACCGGTCCGCGGTCTCTCCGTACCGCTCCGGATCGAGGCCGCTCGCCTGGTACACGACGCCGACCGCGCTGCCCTTGGGGATGGCCACGTCCGCGATCACCACGTCGGTGAGCGTGAAGCGGAAGCTGGTCATCATCACCGAGTGGCGGTACCGCAGGGTCTCCTCGACCACGTCGCCCCAGCGGTCCCCGGCCGCCGCCGACGCCAGCTGGTCGGGATGCGCGGAAAGCGCGGCGATGGCGTGCCCCAGCAGGTGGACCGTGGTCTCGTGGCCGGCGACCAGCATCAGCCACAGCACGGCGACCAGTTCGTCGGTGGTGAGCCTGTCGTCCCGATCACGGGCCTTGACCAGGCCGGAGGTGAGGTCGTCGCCAGGGTCCAGCCTCTTGCGCTCCGCCAGTCCGTACAGGTACGCCATGAGCGCTTTCTGGGTCTCGAACGCCTCCTCCGGAGGGGTGGTGTGCGCCAGCAGGGCGGCCGTCCACCCGCGCAGCCGGGCCCGGTCCGGCTCCGGCACGCCGAACAGCTCGCAGATCACCGCCATCGGCAGCGCCTCGGTGAAGGCGGGCACCAGGTCGACGCCGTCCCCGGCCGCCACCACGTCGTCCAGCAGCGAGTCGACGAGCTCCTGGATCCGCGGCTCCATCTCCCGCACCCGGCCGGGGGTGAACGCCTTGCCGACCAGGCCCCGCAGCCGCCGGTGATCGTCACCGTCCTTGGTGGACAGGTGGTCGCCCTGGACGATGGCGCGCAGCGGCCAGTCCTCGGGGATCGATCCGTCGTGCAGGGCCGGCCAGTGCTTGGGGTCGCGCGCGAAGGTCCTGTTGTCCCCGGCGAGGATCTCACGCGCGGCCCTGTGGGTCAGCGCCAGGTAGGCCGGCACGCCGCCGGGGAACGCCACCTCGACCACAGGCGCGATCTCCCGGAGCCGGATGCAGGTGTCGAGTGGGTTCTCGTCGAGAGCAGGGAACGCGGGCAGGCTCATCGTCAACGGATTCCCTTCGTCTGACACCCGCCGTCAGCGGCCGGGCCCCGAGTATCTCCGGGCGCGGGTCCACCGGACAGATCCGCAGGCGGATCCTGCCCCGAACCAGAAGTCGGACGGCACGAAAACAGAGGTTCGGCGGGCCCCGAGAGGGCTTGACAGCGACCGTGCGGGGACGTTGGGTTACCGGGCATGTGCGGGCTCACAGCGGAGGTAGGCCCATGCAGTTCCACTCCTGGACCACCGACGACACCGACGCCTGGCGCGACCTCAGCGACAGCATCCTCCCGATGGACCACCGCTTCCGGAATCCGGGGAGCTGGCGCGCGGACCTCACCGCCCAGGAGAGCGGCGGCTACCGGCTGCTGCACTGGGACCAACACGGGGACCGGATCGCCGTCCGGACGCCCTCGCACGTCCGCAACGTCCCTGGCGACGAGCAGTACTGGATCGTGGTGCCGCGCAGCGGCGTCTACACCGTGAGGCACGGCCAGGAGGAAACGCAGACCCCGCCGGGGCACGCCTCCGTGATGGGCATGGACGAGTCCTGCTGGCTCTCGGTACCGCAGTCCCGTGCGTACGCGTTCCAGGTTCCGCGCTCCGAACTCGACAACCACATCAGCTCGCCGGCACCGCTGCGGCTCGTCCTCGACCTGAACACCGGTCTCGGCCGCATCCTCAGCACCCTGATCGAGAGCACGCACGCCGAACAGGACAACCTGTCCGCCCACGAGTTCCACGCGGTCTGCGATCGGATGACCGAACTGTTCTGCATGATCGCTCTCAGGGACGCGCGCCCGCCGGAAGCCCACCTCACCGACGTCGCGCAACTCGTCCGCGAGCACGTGCGGAACCGTCTCGGCACCGGGAAGCTCCCGCTCACCGCCGTGGCCCGGGCGCTCGGCTGGTCGCCACGCCACCTGCGCAACGCCCTCCACCAGACCGGCACCACCTACCGCGACCTGCGCAACGAGGAAACGCTCCGAGCCGCCCGGGACGCCCTCCAGGACCCGGCCCAGAGCGACGTCGGCATCAGCGACATCGCCGCCCGCGCCGGCCTCACGTCCACGTGGTTCTCCTCGGCCTTCAAAAGCCGCTACGGCGAAACCCCGCGAGAATTCCGCCGCCGCAGACTCGCCGAGGACTCCGCTCGGCCCGGTACCACCAGGCCCGCCTCATAGGCTGCGATCACCGCCTGGATGCGGTCACGGAGGCCGAGCTTGGCGAGGACGCTGCTGACGTGGGTCTTCACGGTGTGCTCGCTGATGACCATGGTCGCGGCGATCTCCGGATTGGTGAGGCCGCGGGCGAGCAGGCGCAGGGTCTCGGCCTCGCGTGAGGTCAGGGAGTCGAAGCGCGGGTCGGGAAGCGGCGGCACCGTCGCGGACGCGCTGGTGCAGTGGGCGATGAGCCTGCTGGTGACGGACGGCGAGAGGAGGGACTCGCCGCCCGCGACGACCCGGACGGCGTGGGCGAGATCGTCGCGCCGGACGTCCTTGAGGAGGAAGCCGCTCGCACCCGCGCGCAGCGCCTCGAACACGTACGCGTCGAGGTCGAAGGTGGTCAGGATGATCACGCGGGTGGCGGTGCCGGCGCAGACCTCGGCGGTGGCGGTGAGGCCGTCCATGCCCGGCATGCGGATGTCGAGCAGCGCGACGTCCGGGGCGTGGGCGCGTACCGCCGTGATCGCCTCCGAGCCGTCGGCGGCCTCCGCGACGACCTCGATGTCCGGCTGGGCGTCCAGGATCATCGCGAAACCGGCCCGGACCAGTTCCTGGTCGTCGGCGACGACCACGCGCAGCGGCTCCGCCGCCGTACCGCCGCTCACGACGGAGGCAGGAGCGGCAGGCGGGCGCGGACCCGGAAGCCGGGGCCGTCGGTCCGGGGCCCGCATTCGGCGGTTCCGCCGCACGAACGCGCGCGCTCCCGGATGTTGATCAGGCCGTGGCCGCCGGACGGCAGGGAGCGGGCGGGCCGCCGCCCGGCGGCCGCGCCGTCGTCGGTGATGTCGAGCTGCACGATGCCTCGGTCTTCCTGCCAGTGGAGGTGAAGCCGGGCACGGTCGGTGCCCGCATGCCTGACGATATTGGTCAACGCCTCCTGGGCGATGCGGAAGGCGGCGGTCTCCACGTGCGGGGCGAGCGGACGTTGGCCGGCCCCGCCGGGCAGCGGATACCCGACGGTCGGCCCCGAGCCGTCGGTCTGCGTGAACTCGACCGTGAGGCCCGAGCCGGCGGTCAGCACCGGCAGGTCGGCGAGGGTGGGCTGAGGGGCGCGCTCGGGCCCCGGGGCCCGGTCCGGATCGAGCACCTCTAGGATCCCTCTGAGCTGCGCCATCGCGTCGCGTCCCGCACCCGCGATGGCGTCGAAGGCGCGCTCGGCGCGAGCCGGGTCCGTGGCCAGGACGACGGGTCCGGCCTCGGCCTGCACGACCATCAGGCTCACCGCGTGGGACAGGATGTCGTGCATGTCCCGGGCGATCCTGGCGCGTTCGGCGAGTGCGGCCTTCTCGGCCTCCGCCTGACGCTCGCGTTCCAGCCGTTCGGCGTGGACCCGGCCGGAGGCGGCCGCCCTGCCCAGCGCGTAGGCGGCGACGCACAGCACGCTCATCCGCAGCCCGGATTCGGAGGACGCGAGGACGAAGCTGCCGAGTACGGTCGTCACGACCACCGTATGACGGACCCACCGCCCCGACCGCTCGGCGACCGAGTGGATCGCTACCAGGGCGGCGTACCAGACCGGCTGGGACGGCACGTGGCTGACATAGTCGTAGCCGCTGGTCGCCGCGAGGCTCACCATCAGTACCGGCACCGGGTGCTTCCGCCGCCAGTACAGCGGCGCCGCCGAGCCCAGTACGACCAGGACGCCCCACCCGCTCCACGGCCCGCCTACGCCGGCCCGCGCGGCGAAGGGCCAGAGCTGGGCGGCGGCCACGAGGACCGCGAGCCCGCCGTCGACGGCGCGTGGGGGCAGGGAGCGAAACCGCCCCCGTACCCGGACCGCCCGCGCGCCCACGTCTCTCCAGGTCACAACTCCTCCGGACGCGTCAGCGCGCACCGGCCACCGCCGGGGACGGCCCCGCGCCGCGGCCGTCCGCCGTCCCGGAGGCGGCCTGCCGCGACTCCATCACCCGCGCGATCTGCGCGAAGGAGACGGACAGTAGCAGCGCCCCGACCGGGATCAGGTCCTTGTCGGCCAGCGGCATCACCAGGTCGGCGAGGACGAGGAGCACCGTCCACGGCTTGATCACCCGGACCGCGGCCAGCCGGACGATGAGGGCGAGCATCCCCACGTAGAAGAGGTACGGGCCGAAGTCGTAGACGACCGGTGCCACGCCGGGCACTTGCGAAACCCGCTCCGTGAACCGGGACATCTCCAGGTGGTTCGCGGACACCGCCCCCGCCACCAGGTCGATCGCGAACTGCACCAGAAGGACGGCCGCTCCGGCAGTCGCCGTCCACCGCGCCCCCGCCGCGACGCGGTCGCCCGACGGGGCGAGTCCCCCGAGCCAGCGGAACACCACCGCGAACAGCACCAGCGCCGAGCAGAACGCCAGATGACCGAGGGTCCAGGCGACGCCGGGGCCTCGCTCGCCGTCCGACCCGTCCGCGATCCGGAACAGGCCGTAGGTGAAGGTGAGCGCGGGCACCGCGAGCATGGCCGCAAGACGGTTCATCATGAATCCCCAACTCCAGAGTGATCGCCGGGGCTTCGGCCTGCCCGGCGGGACGTCACTCATCCTGAGGCGCCCGGTCTTCCGGCGAATCGCCGGAGCGAGCGGTCTTCACCCTCCGTCGAGCGAGGGATCTACCGGTCCTGAACCGGGCGCACCGCCGTCCCGAGCCCACGGCCCGCACCGTCGGCTCCCGGGCCGGCCGCCTGCGCTCCCGCGGCCGAGGGCCGGGACGCCCGGTTCAGGTCACCAGGCCCCGGCGGTAGGCGTAGACGACCGCCTGGACGCGGTCGCGCAGGTCGAGCTTGGTGAGGATGCGGGAGACGTACGTCTTGACGGTCTCCTGGCTGAGCACGAGAGTCGCGGCGATCTCGCTGTTGGACATGCCGTCGGCCATGAGGCGCAGCACCTCCATCTCGCGCGGGGTCAGCGCGCCGTCCGCCGGCGTCTCCTCGGCGGGACGGATCCGCGCCGCGTACCTGCCGACCAGCTGCCGCGTCACCTCGGGGGCCAGCAGCGCGGCGCCGGCGGCGACGGTCCTGATGCCGTGCAGCAGCTGCGCCGGCGGGGCGTCCTTGAGCAGGAAGCCGCTCGCCCCCGCGCGCAGCGCCTGGTACACGTACTCGTCCAGGTTGAACGTGGTCACCACGAGCACCTTCACGGGGTCGGTCACCCCGGCTCCGGCCAGCATGCGGGTCGCCCCGATGCCGTCGAGGACCGGCATCCGGACGTCCATCACCACCATGTCCGGGGCGAGCCGGCGGGCGAGGTCGACGGCGGCGCGGCCGTCGCCGCACTCGCCCACCACCTCCAGGTCGGGCTGCGCGTCGATGATGGTCGCGAACCCGGTGCGGATCAGCGCCTGGTCGTCGGCGACCAGGACCCGCACCGGCGCGCTCACGAAGGGCTCCCCGAAGGGATGCGGGCCCGCACGACGAAGCCGCCGTCCGGCCGCGGGTCCGCGGTGAAGTCGCCGCCGAGGGCGCCGACCCGGTCGCGGAGCCCGGCGAGCCCCCGCCCGCTCCCGCCCGGGGGCGCGGTCGGCGCCCCGGAAGGGTCGGTGCCGACCTCCACGCTGATCTCCTTGTCGCGGTACTGCACCCGGACCACGGTACGGCTGCCGCGGGCGTACTTGAGGGCGTTCGTCAGGGACTCCTGAACGACCCGGTAGGCCACGACCTCGGCGCTGCCGGTCGTCTCCGCCGGCTCGCCCGCCGCGGTGAACTCGATCGGCTGCCCGGCCCGGCGCGTCTGCTCCACGAGCGCGGGGAGCTCCCCGACGGACGGCATCCTCGCGTCCGTCCCGTGGTCGGGGTTGAGCAGGTCGAGCAGGTGCCGCAGGTCGGCGATGGCCCGCCTGCCGGTGTCGCCGACGGCGCTCAGCGTCTCGTCGAGGCGGTCGGGGGCGGCGGTCAGGTACTTCGCCGCCTCCGCCTGGACGACCATCGCCGTCACGTGGTGGGTCACGACGTCGTGGAGCTCGCGGGCGATGCGGGTGCGTTCGGCCGCGCGGGTGGCCTCGGCGACGCGGCGGCGCCGTTCCGACTCGACGGCCCGGGTGGAGCGCAGCCACGCTCCGACGCCCCACGCGAAGACGGCCCCCAGGTAGAACGTGACGAAGCCGTCCAGGCCTTCGGGGGAGCCGATCCGGTCGAGCGCCACCGCCAGCGCCACGTACGCCGCGGAGAGGACGCCCGCGACGGCGTACCGGCGGCGCTCCAGGTGGGCGCCCGCGCTCACCAGCGCGAACGCCAGGGCGCTGCCCGTGAACGAGTGGTAGGCGCGGAGCTGGTCGGCGGCGAACCCGAGCGACACGAGGACGACGCTGATGGCCGGCCAGCGCCGGCGCACGGCGAGCGGGAGGCAGGTCAGGAGCATCACCGGGACGGCCGGCGCGTCGAACGGGCGGGCCGGGTCCGGTCTCGGCTGCTGGAGACGCTCCGGCAGTATGGCCGAGAACGGCTGGTCGAATCCGGGCGAGATGC
>NZ_JBEZJP010000051.1:0-29655 GCF_040653175.1 Actinomadura sp. NPDC048032 | reverse complement strand
CCACCCCTGACCCCGCCCGCCGCGGGTGTGGCCGGCACGCCCACGCCTGGTGCGGTGGGACCGCGCCAGGCGTGCGCGTGCCGGTCAGAGGCCTGCGGCCTGGCCGGCGCGGCGGGGGCCGGCGGACGCGTGGAGCGTCCCCGTGTCGTCGCGCCAGGTCATGTGGAAGCTGCCCATCTGGTACTGGTACGGCGCCATCGGACGGACGAGGATCCCCATGCGGGCGACCTCCGCGACGACCTCGGCGGGCAGGCGGCTCTCGACCGTCACGGAGTAGTCGTCGGCGAGCGGCAGCATGCGGGGCGCGTCGTCGGCCGCGTACGGGTCCAGGCCGTGTTCGAGGATGCTCGTCATGACCTGCGGCACCGTGATGTGCGGGATGCCGGGCGTGCCGAGGGCGAGCCACGGGCGGCCGTCCCGCAGGAGCAGCGTGTTGCCGATGACCGAGCGGATCCGCCCCCCGCCGGTCAGCCAGCCGCCGAGCATGGCGGTCAGGCTGCTCGTCATGGTGCTGCCGATCATCGGGACGCCGCCGATGACCTGGCCCGGGACGCCTCCGCCCTGCACCGTGTTGACGAGCTGGACCCAGTTGCCCTGGGCGTCGACGACGCTCAGCTCGCAGCTGCCGACGGACTCGCCCGACCGGCCGGTCGCCTCGCCCAGCGCGCCCGGCGCCGAGGTGAGCCGGACGTGCTCGGTGAGGTCCACTTTGGTGCGGCTCATCCGGAGAACGGCGGCGAGCGCGCGGTGGTACTCCCGCGACATCAGCACGCTGCTCGGGTCCTCGAAGACCTCCGGGTCGTTGATGAACCCGGTCTCGTACGCGGCGCGGCGCAGCGCGTGCGCCATGTAGTACAGCGACTCGGGCGACTCGGCGTAGTGCCCGAGCTCGGCGACGCCCAGCTCGTGCAGGATGCCGAGGACCATCGCCGACATGACGGCCTGGCGCTCCGGCGGCGCCTGCTGGACGACCTCGACGCCGCCGTGCCGGTAGCGCAGGCCGTCTCCCCACCGGGGCTCGTCCTGGCGCATGTGCCGCATCTCGATCGGCCAGCCGACCTCGTTCGCCCGCTCGACGAACAGCCGCGCCCACTCACCGTCGATGAACAGGTCCGGCCCCTCGGCGGCCAGCTTCGTCAGCGTCCGGGCCAGCTCCGGCTTCCGCCACCGCTGGCCGGCCTGCGGGAGGTGCCCGTCGGGGGTGAAGTGGCGCCGCCCGGACGCGGTGTTCATGTACAGCTCGGCGCTGTGGCCGAGGACCAGGTGTTCGAAGGAGTCGACCTCGTGGCCCTCCTCGGCCCAGTGGATCGACGGCGCGCACAGCCGGTCCCACGGCCGCGACCCGAACCGCTCGTGCATCGCCTTGAGCCCCGGCATGAAGCCGGGGATGACCGCGCAGGGGCCCTCCGGGATCGCGGTGTACGGCCCCGACGAGATGGCGACCGGGCGGAACGGCGCGAGCCCCGGCACGATCGTGCCCATGCTGTTGAGCTCGTGGCACCGGCCCTGCTCGGCGTTCCAGAACAGCATCGTGACGGTGCCCGCGTGGCCGGTCATGTCCTGCTGGATCGTCGCGTTGAGCAGGCTTCCGACGATGGCCGCGTCGATGGCGTTGCCGCCCTCGCGCAGGATGTCGAGCATCGCGTCGGTCACCAGCGGGTGCGCGCTGGAGCACACCGCCTCCCGGCTTCGCGCCGTCGGTTTGGGGCCGATCCGGCCGACCTTGGTTTCGCTCATCGTCCCGTCCTTGTCGAGAGAGGGTTCACCGGCGCCGCGCCTCGACGTCGGTCAGGAACGCCGAGATCTCGGCGATGAAGGCGTCCGGCTCTTCGAGGAACGCCATGTGCGAGCTGTCGTCGAAGACCCGGAACCTGGCGCCCGCGATGCCGTCCGCCAGCACGGCCATGTGCTCCGGTGCGGCCTCGTCGTGGCGCCCGCAGGTGACGAGGGTGGGCACGCGTATCCGCGGCAGGCGCGGTGTGACGTCCCAGTCCGCGAGCGCGCCGGTGACCGGGCCGAACTCGCTCGTCCCCCACAGGGCCGCGTACACCTCGTCGCCGAAGCCGCCGAGCGCGTCCTTGAGCGGTGCGGGCCACGGCCGCGTCCGGCACATGTGCCGGCGGTTGAAGACGGCGAGGGCGTCCCGGTACTCGCGCGAACGGACCGTGCCGGCCCGCTCGTGCTCGTCGAGCGTCCGGACCACGTCCTCGGGAAGCCGGGCGCGCAGCGCGCGGACCCCGCCGATCCAGCTCGCCACGCTCGGCGGAGAGCTGTTGAGCAGGAGAGAAATTGGCGGAACGGGCGGGTCGCCGAGCGCGTACTCCAGGGCGAGCCATCCGCCCCAGGAGTTGCCGAAGAGGTGGAACTCCTCCAGGCCCAGGGCCGCCACGACCGCCCGCAGCTCCTCGACGAAGTACGGGATCGTCCACGACGGCCCCGGCGGCCGCCGGCCGGACTCCCCGCAGCCCGCCTGGTCGTAGAAGACGACTTCCCGGTCGGCGCCCAGCCGGGCGAGCGGCGCCAGGTAGGAGTGCGGCAGGCCGGGCCCGCCGTGCAGGCACACGATCGGGGTCCGGCCGGGGGTGCCGGCGCGCCAGTACGCGACGGAGCCCTGCGGCATGGAGACGAAGCCGGTCGGCTTCTCGGAGAGGTTCACTGGCGTTTCCCGACGACCGTAGGGACAGGGTGAAGGGTGCGCGCCGAGACCTCTTCTAGTACGAGGCGGGCGTCTGCACCCAGAGCAGTTCCGACGAACCGCGGGACAGGTTCTGGCTGCCGTGGACGTCCTTGCCGGGGAAGGTGAGGCTGTCCCCGGCGGACAGGCGGTGGGTCTCCGACCCGACGGTGATGGCGACCTGCCCCTTGAGGACGAACACGAACTCGGTGTCCGCGCCGTGGGCGAACAGCTCCGGGCCGGTCCCGCCGCCGGGTTCGAGCTTCACCCACAGCACTTCCAGGCATCCGCTGGCGTCCGAACTGACCTGGGCCTCGGTGATGCCGCGGTCCGGGTACTCGTACGCGGCGCGTTCGTCGTGCCGGACGATCTGGCTGCGCGACAGCGTCGCCTGGAACAGGTCGCCGATGTGGGCCCGCAGCGCCTGCGCGATGCGGACCAGGGTCGGCACCGAGGGCGACGCCGTTCCGTGCTCGACCTGCGAGATGAACGCCGCCGACACGCCGGCCTGCTCGGCCAGGTCGCGGACCGCCATTCCGCGCTGGGTCCGCAGGCTGTTGATGTTGCGGCCGAGCAGCGTCTTGACGGCGTCGGCGTCACCGTCCGGCGCCTCGTCGCCGCGGGCCCCCTCGGCGGGCGGACCGCCGAAGTGGCCGGGGCGCTTGTTGCCGCTCTGGTGATGTGCCGGCGGTCGAGCAGCCAATGCGCTTCCACTCCTCTATGAGGCCTTGTACCAGGGTCCGAGCTCGCTGCGCAGCGCGTCGGGCGTCGCGATCGGCCTGGCCAGCAGATCGGCGAGGCCGGTGGCGACGTGGACGAGTTCCGCGTTGCTCTCCGCCTGCCGGTCGCGGCGGACCCGGATGTTGTCCTCCAGGCCCACCCGGCAGTCGGCGCCCCACGACAGCGCGGTCGCGACATGGCGGAACTCGCCCGGGAAACCGGTCGCGGCCACGCTGAGGCTCGCAGCGTCGGGTCCGAGGATACGGGCGGCCGCCTGGGACAGCATGAAGAAGTCGTCGAGGGCGTTGCCGGCGCCGCCGAGCACGCCCAGCACGAGCTGGATCCGCACGGGCCCCTCGAGGGTGCCCTCGTCGAGCAGGAAGCGGATCATGGACAGGTGCCCGAGGTCGTAGGCCTCCAGCTCCGGCGTCACGCCCAGGTCGCGGAACTCGGCGGCGAAGCGGCGGATGGTGCCGAGCGTGTTGGTGAACACGCCCTCGCCGGACTTGTCCAGGACCTCCTGCTCCCAGGCGTGCCGCACCTTCGGCCAGCGCGCCCTGTCCGGGAAGCCCTCGTAGTTCATCGTCCCGAGGTTCAGGGTGCCGATCTCCGGCCGGCAGGCGCGGATGCCCGCCAGGCGCTGCTCCTCGGGCATCCCCGGGGTGCCGCCGGTGCTGATGTTGATGACGGCGTCGGACCGCTCGCGGACGCCGGCCACGATCTCGCGGAACAGGCCGGGGTCGCCGGAGGGGCGGCCGTCGGGCTCGCGGGCGTGCAGGTGGACGCACGTGGCGCCCGCCTCGGCGGCGGCGACGGCCTCCTCGATGATGGCCTCCGCGCCGCACGGGATGTGCGGGCTCTGGCTCGGGAGGACGTCGCCGCCGGTCACGGCGGCGGTGAGGACGCACGGCTCGTACTTGTCGCGCAACATGGCTGATCCCTTCGGTAACGGTGGGTACTTCAGGACGCGAGCGTGCCGAGGTCCGCCGGTAGGCAGACGCCGGTCACCGCGGAGGAAAGATCACTGGCGAGGAACGCGAAGAGGGCGGCGACCTCGTCCGTGCCGATCAGGCGTTTGACGGGCTGGCGGTCGAGCATCAGCTCCAGCACCTGCTCGCGGGTGAGGCCGCGCAGCGCCATCTGCTCCGGCAGCTGGCGCTCGACCATCGGCGTCGACATCCAGCCGGGGGCGACCGCGTTGACGGTCAGTCCGTGCGGCGCCCCCTCCAGCGCGGCGACCTTGGTGAGGCCGTTGACCGCGTGCTTGGCCGAGACGTAGGCGGCCTTGAACGGCTCGGCCACCAGGCCGGAGACGGAGGAGGTGATCAGGACGCGGGACGCCGGGCGGCCGGTCAGCTCCGCCCAGGCGGCCTTCATGGCCAGGAACGGGCCCTTGACCATCACGTCCATGAGCCGGTCCCACTGCTCCTCGGGGAACTCGGGGATCGGCGCGACGAACTGCACGCCGGCGTTGAGGACCAGCACGTCGAGGCGCCCGTGGCGGCGCAGGGCCTCGGCGACCATGAGCCGGTTGCCATCGGCCGTCGCCACGTCCGCGACGAAGTCGCAGGCGCCGCCCTCGGCCAGGTCGACGCCGACGACCTCGGCGCCCGCCCGGGTGAGGGTGCGGCAGATCGATTCGCCGAGCGCGCCGGCCGCACCGGTGACCAGGGCGACCCGGCCGGTGAGCAGACCGCTCAGGGAGGTTTCGAACACGCTGGTCAGCGCCCCCTCGCTCGTCGTGGCGGTTCACCACATCGTTACTGTCACTTAGGGGGCGTAAGCTATACTTACGTCGAGAAGGGCGTCAAGGACGAACTCGTTCCCGACGCCGGCGCTTCGCGCTGTTCAATATATTGACGCCACCTGCCCGGGTCGGGCAGGCTGTCACCATGCCGCGCAGCGCAAGGCCGACAGAGGCCGGTAGACCGGGCGACCCGACGCCGCCGACGCCGCCGACGCCGTCCATGGCGGTCGTGGGCAACCTCGTGCGCGAGCTGCGCCGCGCCGCCGGCCTCAGCATCGCCGCCCTCGCCCAGGCCTCCGACCTGAGCCCCGGCCTGCTGAGCCAGATCGAGCGCGGCCAGGGAAACCCCTCCTTCACGACGCTCGTGAAGCTGTCGCAGGCGCTCGACGTGCCGGTCGGCCGGTTCTTCCTCGCCGACACCGAGGCCGGCGCCCTGGTCCGCGCGGGCACCCACCGGCGCCTGCTGCTGGCCGACGAGAACCTCGAGTACACCCTGATCACGCCGCACATGAACGGACGGCTCGGCATGATCAAGGCGCAGGTCGCCGCCGGGTGGAGCAACGAGAGCGCGCCGTTCGAGCACCCCGGCGAGGAGTGCATCCTGATCACCGAGGGCGAGCTGATGGTGTCCATCGCGGGCACCGTCCACACGCTCTACGAGGGCGACTCGATCACCTACGACTCCGGCCTGTCGCACTGGTACCGCAACGCCACCGACCGCAACGCCGTGCTCGTCGGCGCAATGACCCCACCGTCGTTCTGACATACGGAACACCCAGGCGCAGCCGTTCCGGCTGCGCCTGATTCGTGCGTTCAACATATTGACATCGGATAGCCGGATCGTCACCATGGCCGACACAAGTTCACTTTGATGAACACGGCCAGGCGCCCGGCTCCCGGGGCACCGCACCTCCCATCCGGCACATCACCGAAGGACCACCATGAGAATTCGAATGGGGCATCGGGCAGTCGTCGCGAGTGTCTCCGTCACCGCGGCCCTCGCCGCCGGTTGCGGCGGAGCCTCGGACTCCGCCGCCAAGGCGCCGCCGAACGTCACGAACGGCGTCGTCTCCATGACCCTCGACGGCCCGGTCAGCAGCTACGACCCGACCCAGGCGAGCACGTTCCAGGACTCCGTCGCCCTCGCCGCGCTGTACGACACGCTGGTCGCCTTCGACCCGTCCGGGAAGCTCGTCCCCGGGCTGTCGGACACCTGGAAGTCCACCCCGAAGACCGCCACCTTCCACCTCCGGAGAGGCGTCACCTGCTCGGACGGCACGGCGCTGACCGGCGCGATGGTGGCGGCGTCGCTGAACCGGCTCTTCGATCCGGCGACCAAGGCGCCGCTCGTGCGCCAGGCGATCGGCCCGGGCAACTCGGCGAAGGCGACGTCGACCGCCGACTCGGTGACGATCACGCTGGCGAAGGCGTGGTCGGACCTGGTGCCCGGAATGACGGGGCCGTTCGCCGGCATCGTCTGCCCGTCCGGCATGAAGGACCCGTCGAGCCTGCGGACGAAGTCCGCCGGCACGGGCGCCTTCGTCTCCGAGTCGCAGGTCACCGGCTCCAGCTACACGCTGACCCGGAGGCCGCAGTACGCGTGGGGCCCGGCGTACGCCGGCCGGACGGCGGGCGAGCCGCCGAAGAAGCTGGTGCTCAAGGTCGTGGACGACGAGAACACCCGGGCCAACCTGACCTCCACCGGCGAGCTCCAGATCCCCTCGTTCACCTCCAACGCGTGGGACCGGTTCAAGTCGACCGGCGGGATCACCGTCCGCACGTCGCCGCAGTCCGACACGATGCTCGTCTTCAACGAGACCGCCGGCCATCCGACCGCCGAGCGCGACGTCCGGCTCGCGATCGCCCAGGCCTTGGATCGTTCCGTTCTGAACAAGGTGCAGAGCTTCGGCTCCGGCACGCTGATCTCCAGCCTCGGCCGCCCCACCTACGAGTGCTTCGACAGCGGCTCGAACGCCCTGGTCCCCAAGTACGACGCGGCCGCTGCGGCCAAGGCCCTCAAGGGCGTGAAGCTCCAGGTCATCGGCACCAACATCCTGGCCGGCGGCGCGGCCAACGACCAGGTCATGTCCGCGCTGCAGGCCGCCGGCGCCTCCGCGACGGTCCGCACCATGGACAACCAGGCGTGGGTGTCCGACCTGTTCAGCGGCAAGAACGACTGGGACGTCACGATCTTCGTGTACGGCAACCGGCTGTCGAGCTTCCTGCCCGTCGGGCAGTTCTTCGTGCACGACGCACCGCCGAAGGGCCTCAACATCGGCGCGACGAACAACCCGGAGGCGGCACGGGCCTACGACCGGGCCGCGACCGGCTCGGCCGAGGAGAAGTGCGCCGCGCTGACGACCTTCCAGCAGTCGCTGCTGCGCAACGTCGACGTCCTGCCGCTGGCCACCGCGCCGGTGCACGTCCTGTTCGCGGGCGGCACGAGCGGCAGCGTCGTCAACGGGTTCGCGGTGCCGGCCTCGATCCGCGTCGCCAAGGCGGGCGGCTGATGGTGCCGACCGCCGCCGGCGCGTCGGTGGCGAGCCGCGGTCTCGCCCGGCGGGTGGCCGGTTCCCCGTGGACCGGCTACCTCGCCCGGCGTCTCGGCGGCGTCGCCGCCGTGCTCGCCTTCCTCGTCGTCGTGACCTTCATGATCGTTCGCTGGGTGCCGGGCGATCCGGCCCGGCAGATCGTCGGGCTGACCGCCGGCGAGGAGGAGGTGCGGCAGGTCCGCGAGCGGCTCGGGCTGACCGAGCCCTGGTGGCGGCAGTTCGGCTCCTACCTCGGCGGGCTGGCGCACGGCGACCTCGGCGCCTCCTTCACCACCGGCCAGCCGGTGTCGGCGATGCTCGCCCAGCGGCTGCCGCTCACGATCGCGCTGGCGACGAGCGCGCTGGTCGTCGTGCTGGCCGTGGCGATACCGCTCGGCACCGCCGTCGGGGTCGCGCAGCAGCGCGGACGCGCCCGCGCCGCGACGTCGTCGTTCGGCGTCGGCGCCTCGGTCCTCGGCGCCATGCCGGAGTACGTCGCCGGGACCCTGCTGGTCTTCGTGTTCGCGCTGACCCTGCGCTGGCTGCCCGTGCAGGGCGGCGCGGGGTTCACCTCGATGATCCTGCCCGCCCTGTCCATCGCCATCGCGCCGGCCGCGGTGCTCACCCGTCTGGTGCGCAACGAGACCGCGACGGTGCTGTCCCAGGACTACATCACGATGGCGATGAGCAAGCGGCTGACGAACACGCGACTGCTGCTGCGGCATGTGGTCCCCAACGTCGTGACCAGCACGCTGACGCTCGGCGGCCTCATCCTCGTCGCGCTGCTCGGCGGGACGGTCGTCGCCGAGAACGTCTTCAACATGCCCGGCATCGGCTCGGAGATCGTCCGCGCGATCGTCAAGCGCGACTATCCGGAGGTCCAGGGGATCATCCTCGTCCTCGGGCTGGTCGCCGTCCTGATCAACCTGATCGTCGACGTCGCGCTGGGCCTGCTCGATCCGCGAGTGCTGACGAGGACACGCTCATGAGACGCAACCGGCTGCCGGCGCCGCTCGTCGCCGGCCTCGTCCTGGCCGCCCTGATCCTGGTGGTCGCCGTCGTCGCGCCGATGCTGTGGCAGGGACGCGCCGACGCGCTGACCGCCGACATCCGCCAGGGTCCCTCCGGCGCGCACTGGCTGGGCACCGACGCGCTGGGGCGCGACGTGTTCTGGCGGACCGTCGTCGCGACGCGGCTGACGGTCGAGATGGCGACCGCCGCCACCGCGATCGCCGCGGTGCTCGGCACGCTGCTCGGAGCGGGGATCGCGGCCGCCGGACCGGCCGTCCGCGCGGTGGGCGACCGGGTCATCGACCTGCTGCTGTCGTTCCCGCCGATCATCATCGCGCTGACGTTCACCGCGATCCTCTCGCCGGGGCGCGCCTCCGTGGTCGGCGCGCTCGGCCTGGCGTTCTGCCCGCAGTTCGCGCGGCTGACGAACCGGCTCGCTCTGTCGGTGAACCAGCGGGACTACGTCGCGGTCGCGCGCCTGCTGGGCGTCGGCCGGGTCCGCGCCCTGACCCGGCACGTGGTGCCGAACATCGCCGCGCCCCTGCTCGTGCTCGTCTCGGTGGGGTTCGCGACCAGCGTGCTGACGGTCTCCGGGCTCAGCTTCCTCGGGCTGAGCGTCCAGCCGCCGGCGTACGACTGGGGCAGCCTGCTGGCGAGCGGGCTGCGCAACATCTACGACAATCCGGGCGAGGCGCTCGGCCCCGCCCTGGCGATCCTGGTCACCGGACTCGCCGCCGGCCTCGTGGGCGACGGGCTCGTCCGGCACCTGGATCCGCGCGGGGCGCCACCGCCGCGGCGGACCGCACCCGCCTCCGCACCGCCGCGCCGAGCACCGGCGGGCCGGGCGCCGTCCGGCGGCGCCGGGCCGGAACGCGCCGCGGCGGCGTCCGTCCAGGGCCTGTCGGTCCGCCGGCCCGACGGCCGGGAGCTGATCCACGAGGTCTCGCTGACCGTCGGCGCCGGAGAGATCGTCGGCATCGTCGGCGAGTCCGGCTCCGGCAAGAGCCTGACCGCGCTCGCGCTCGCGCGGCTCCTCCCCCGCGAGCTGGACTGGTCGGCGGAGCGCCTCGACGTCGGCGGCATCGATCTGGCCGACCCGGCGAAGGCCCCGCCCGCGCGGCTGGCCACCGAAGTCGGGATCGTCTTCCAGGACCCGTCGAGCAGCTTCAACCCCGCGCTGCGGATCGGCACCCAGCTCACCGAGGTCCTCCGGGCGCACACGAAGACGTCCCGGCGGCAGGCGGACGCGCTCGCGGTCGCCCGGCTGACCGAGACGCGGGTGTCCTCGCCCGAGCTGCGGATGCGCCAGTATCCGCACGAGCTCTCCGGCGGCATGCGGCAGCGCGCGATGATCGCCGCGGCGATCATGCACGAGCCGAAACTGATCATCGCCGACGAGCCGACCACCGCGCTGGACGTCACCGTGCAGGCGGACGTGCTGCGCCTGCTGAAGCAGATCAACCTCGCGCACGGCACGGCGATCCTGCTCATCTCGCACGACATCGGCGTGGTGTCCGCGCTCTGCGACCGGGTCGGCGTGATGTACGCCGGGCGCGTCGTGGAGGAGGTGTCGGTGGAGGACCTCCGCCGGCGCGACGTACGGCACCCCTACACCCGCGCCCTCCTGGCCGCCTCGCCCGACGCGGCGACGGACCTGGACGGCGCCCGGCTCGTGCCGCTTCCCGGACGCGCCCCGTCCGCCGAGGCCCGGGGCGCGGGATGCGCCTTCGCGCCCCGGTGCCCGCTGGCCACGCCCGTCTGCGCCGAGGTCGTTCCCGCGCTGGTCGCCGAGCCCTCGGGCAACGCGGTCGCCTGCCACGCCGAGACACCGACCCCGGAGGTCCGGACATGACCCACACCGACGAACCGGGCGACACCGTGCTGAGCGCCGAGGGGGTTTCTGCCGGTTACGGCGCGCGCTCCCGCAACGTCCTGCACGACGTGAGCGTCGCGATCGCCCGCGGCCGCACGATGGGGGTCGTGGGCGAGTCCGGCTCCGGCAAGTCGACGCTGGCCCGGGTGCTGGTAGGGCAGCTCGCCCCGGCCCGCGGCGTGGTCCGCCTCGACGGGGCGGACGTCCACCGGCTGCCGCGCGGGGAGCGCTTCGCGGCCCGCCGCCGGATCCAGCTGGTCCCGCAGGACCCGTACTCCTCGCTGGATCCCCGCATGTCCGTCGGGCGGGCGCTGGCCGAGGCGATCGACCCGCGCGGGCGGCTGCGCACCGGCAGGCACCGGGAGCGCATCGCCGAGCTGCTGGAGTCGGTCGCGCTCGACGCCTCCGCCGCGCGGCGGCTGCCGCACGAGTTCTCCGGCGGACAGCGCCAGCGCATCGTCATCGCGCGCGCCCTGGCCGCCGAGCCCCGGGTGGTGATCGCCGACGAGGTGACCTCCTCGCTCGACACCTCGGTGCAGGCCGAGATCCTGGAGCTGCTGCTCGACCTGCAGAGACGGCTGGGGCTGACCTACGTCTTCATCACCCACGACCTGGCGGTCGCGCAGTACATGTGCACCGACCTGAGCGTGCTGTACCTCGGCACACTGGTCGAGCAGGGGGCGACCGACGTCCTGTCCCGCCCGGGCCACCCCTACACCGAACTGCTGCGCGACAGCCGTCCCGATCCGAGCGGCCGGTCGCTGCTGGCGCCGGCCGGCGGGCTCACGAGCGAGGACGTCGCCGACCCGGCGAATCCGCCGTCCGGCTGCGTGTTCCACCCGCGCTGCCGGTACGGGCCGCGGACCCACAGGGACCGCGGCCGCTGCGCGGTGGAGCCGCCGGTCCTCCGGGACGTCGCACCGCACGCGCGCAGGACGGCGTGCCACTACCCCATCGGGCCGGCCACGCAGAACCGTGCCTCGCAGGACCCCGCCGAGGACGGTAGCGGTGAGTGAGCGCCTGCCCGCGGGCCCGGCGGCCTTCCTGATCCGGGACGTGAACCTGATCGACGGGCACGGCGGGCCCGGCCGCCCCGGCCTCGCCGTGGTCGTCGACCGCAGGCGGATCGCGTGGGTCGGCCCGGCGGAGTCCGCGCCGTCGTTCCCGGCGCACGCGATCGTCCACGGCGCCGGCCACAGCCTGCTGCCGGGGCTGATCAACTCGCACGTCCACCTGTCCGCCGACGCCGGGCCGGACTTCACCCGGCAGATCGAGTCCGACTCCCTGCCGCTCGCCGCGCTGAAGAGCGCGGCGACGGCCGCGCTGACCCTGCGGACCGGGGTGACCAGCGTCCGCGACTGCGGCGCCGCCGACGGGGTCGTGATCGAGGTCGCCAAGGGGATCGACGACGGCCTGATCCCGGGGCCGCGCGTCAGGGCCGCCGGGCGGGTGATCACGATGACCGGCGGGCACGGCCACTTCATCGGGCGCGAGGCCGACGGGGTGGACGGCGTCCGGGCGGCGACCCGCGCCGAGCTCAAGGCGGGCGCCCACTTCATCAAGGCGATGGCCACCGGCGGCGTCCTGACCTCGGGGGTGGATCCCGGGAACACCGCTCTGGTGCAGGAGGAGCTGGCGGTCGCGGCGCAGGAGGCGCACAACGCGGGGCGGAAGATCACCGTGCACGCCATCGGCAACCAGGGGATCAAGAACGCCCTGCGCGCGGGCGTCGACTCGATCGAGCACGGCATCCGGCTCGACGACGAGGCGCTCGAACTCGCCGTCGCGCGGGGCGTCTACCTCGTGCCGACGCTGCTCGCGGTGGCCTCGATCGTGACGGCCGGGACCGGCGCGGGCATGCCGCCCTGGGTGCACGAGAAGGCCGCCCGCGAGGCGGAGCGGCACCGCGAGAGCTTCGTCGCCGCGGTCCGCTCCGGCCTGAAGATCGCGGCCGGCACCGACGCGGGCACCCCGTACAACCCGCACACGGACCTGGTCCGCGAGCTGGAGCTCATGGTCCGGTACGGGCTGACCCCGCCCGAGGTGATCCGCGCGGCCACCCGCAACGCCGCGGAGAACATGGACGTCCTGCACGACACCGGCACGGTGGACGTGGGCAAGCTCGCCGACCTGGTGCTGGTCGAGGGCGATCCCGCCGCCGACATCGGCGCGCTGGCGCGGATCCGGCTGGTCGTCAAGGACGGCCGGATCGTCCACGAGAGCGCGGAGGCGGGCGTGGGCGCACGAGCGGGCGAGAGCGCACGGGTGGGTGAGGCATCATGACGCGCGCGATCCGCGATCCGGCGCTGACGGGCGAGCAGCGGGCGATGCTCGCGGGCGACCGCGGCGACGGCGCCGCGCTGGCCATGCGGGTGATCGTCCGGCTCGCCCGCGCGCTCGGCGCCGACCGGCTGATCCCGATCGACTCGGCGCACGTCGACGGCTGCCTCTTCCACGGGCAGGTGGGGATCGACCTGGTCGAACGGCTGATCGCCGGGGGCGCGCGGACCGCCGTCCGGGCGACGCTCAACGTCGGCTCGCTGGACCTGCTGCACCCGGGCGTGGTGCGCGGCGACCCCGGCGAGCGGGCGGACGCCCGGCGGCTGATGGACGGCTACGTCGCCCTCGGCGCGAAGCCCACGTGGACCTGCGCCCCGTACCAGCTCCCGGAGCGGCCGGCGTACGGCCGGCACGTGGCGTGGGCGGAGTCGAACGCCATCGTGTTCGCCAACTCGGTCCTCGGAGCCCGTACCGACCGCTACGGCGACTTCGCCGACATCTGCGCCGCCGTCACGGGCTTCGCCCCGCTCGTGGGCCTGCACCTGGACGAGAACCGCGCCGGTCAGGACCTGTTCGACTGCTCGGGGGTGCCCGCCGGGACGTTCGAGACGGACGTCGCCTGGGCGGCGCTCGGGCACCTGGTCGGCCGCCGGTCGGGGACCCGGGTCCCGGTGCTGACCGGGCTGCCCGGCGGCGCGGACGAGGACCGGCTGAAGGCGTTCGGCGCCGCGGCGGCCTCGGCCGGGGGCGTGGCCCTGTTCCACGCGGTCGGCCTGACGCCGGAGGCGCCCGACGCCGCGACCGCCTTCCGCGGCCGCGCCGCCGAGCGGCGCTTCGAGGTGACCGCGGCGGACCTGCGCGCGGCGCGCGACGAGCTCACCACGGCGCCGGACGGGCGGCTCGACGCGATCAGCGTCGGCACCCCGCACTTCTCGGCGGCCGAGTTCCGCGCGCTCGCCGCGCTGCTGTCCGGCGGGCCGCCGTTCGACGCGGGCGTCGAGTTCTGGATCTCGACGAGCCGGGCCGTCCTCGCCGAGGCCGAACGCACCGGCGACGCGGCGGTCTGCCGCCGTGCCGGAGCACGGATCCTGGTCGACACCTGCACCTACATCGCCCCGGTCCTGCGGGCGTCGGCGCGCGTGGTGATGACGAACTCCGCGAAGTGGGCGTGGTACGCGCCGACCAATCTCGGCATCGACGTGGTCTTCGCCTCGCTCGCCGAGTGCGTGCTGTCCGCCCGCGCGGGCCGCGTGGTCCGCGACCCCGCGCTCTGGGAGGCGTCGTGATCGGGACACCGCTCAGCCCGGGGCGGGCGACCGCTCCCCTGCTGCTGCTGGACGAGCCGCTGTCGTTCTGGGGCGGCAGCGACGTGGCGACCGGCGAGATCACCGACGTCCACCATCCGCAGCGCGGGGCCCGCGCCGCCGGCCGGGTGCTGGCCTTCGCCGCGAGCCGCGGGTCGAGTTCGAGCTCCACGGTGCTCGCCGAGCAGATCAGGCGCGGTGCCGCCCCGGCGGCCGTCCTGCTCCGCCGCCCGGACGCGATCGTGGCGCTCGCGGCGATCGTGGCCCGCGAGCTCTACGCGATCGAGATGCCCGTCGTCGTGCTGTCCGCCGGCGACTTCGACGCGCTCCCGCGCACGGGCACGGTGACGGTGGCGGCGACGGACGAGAGCGCCGAGGTACGGATCGAGGAGGCGGGACGGCGATGAGCATCGACGGGATCGGCCCCGAGCGGATGCGGCGGCTCGCCGACGCGCGGCACCTGGTCGACGCGCTGGAGCGGGCGCTGCTCGGCGGCCTCCGGCCCGCGGACGAGCAGGGACGCGTCTCCCGGCCGACGAGCCACGGCGAACTGCTGCTGATGCCGTCGCAGGTCAGCGGCCACGTCGGCGTCAAGGTGCTCGGCCTGGCACCGGGCAACCCAGCCCAGGGGCTCCCGACCATCTCCGGGCTGTACCTGCTGATGGACGCCCGTACGCTGCGGCTGGTGGCCACGCTGGACGGCGGGGAGCTCACCCTCCTGCGGACCCCGGCCGTGTCCGCCCTCGCCGCGCGGCACATGGCGGCCCGGCCGATCCGCACGGCCGTGGTGTTCGGCAGCGGGCCGCAGGCGCTCGCCCACATCGAGACGTTCCACGCGCTGCACGGGCTGAGCGACGTGGTCGTCGCCGGACGTGATCCCGAACGGACCGGGCGGCTCGTCCGCCGCTGCGCCGACGCCGGCGTGCGCGCCCGCGCCGGATCGGCCCGCGACGTGCGCGGGGCCGACGTCGTGCTCTGCTGCACCAGCGCCCGCGAACCGCTGTTCGAGGCGGAGCTGCTGGCCCCGCGGACCGTGGTCGTCGCCGTCGGCTCCCACCACCCCGACGCCCGCGAGCTGGGCGACGACGTCATGGCGGGCGCACACGTCGTGGTCGAGTCGCGGACGGTCGCGACGACCGAGGCCGGCGACGTGGTCCAGGCGCTCGGCCAGGGGGCGATCGAGGAGACCGGCCTGATCGAACTGGCCGACCTCGTCCGCGGGGAGGCCCCCATGGACGACGCGAGACCGAGGGTCTTCAAGAGCGTCGGCATGGCCTGGGAGGACCTGGTCGTGGCGGTCGCGCTGCACGAGCGCGAACGGGCGCCGCGATGACCTCCGAGGACTTCCGCCGGATCGGCGCCGAGGTCAGCAACTGGGGCCGCTGGGGCGCCGGCGACGAGCGCGGCACCACCAACCTCATCACGTCGCGGGAGATCGTGGAGGCGGCGCGGCTCGTGCGCAAGGGAGCGGTGTTCGACCTCGGGGTCCCGCTCGGAGCCGACGGCCCGCAGGCGTTTCCCGGCCGTATCAACCCGCTGCACATGATGACCGAGACCGGCACGGGTCAGGACTACCCCGGCGGTGCGAAGTGGTCGGACGACTACGTGGTCATGCCGCTGCAGGCCGGAACGCAGTGGGACGCGTTCGCGCACGTCTGGTACGACGGCCGGCTCTACAACGGGTTCGGCGAGGACGAGGTCGGCCCGCACGGCGCGGCGCGGTGCTCGATCGACGCCCTCGGCGGCGGGATCGCCGGGCGGGGCGTCCTGCTCGACGTCGCCCGGCACGCCGGTGTCGACTGGCTGGAGGGCGGCCACGTGATCGGCCCGGAGACGCTCGACGCCGTCGCGGAACGGCAGGGCACCGAGATCCGCGCGGGTGACGTCCTGCTGGTCCGGACCGGGTGGTGGAGGAAGTTCGCGGTCGAGCGGGACGCCGCCGGGTGGATGAGCACCGAACCCGGGCTCGGCCTCGACTGCGTGCGGTGGATCCGCGACCACGACCTCGCGGCGCTGGGCATGGACAACTGGGGCATCGAGGTGGCGCCCGGAGAGGACCCCGCCGTCACCAGCCCCGTGCACTGCGTGCTGCTTCGCGACGTCGGGATCCCGCTCGGGGAGATCTTCGACCTGGAGGCCCTCGCGGAGGACTGCGCGGGCGACGGCGTGCACGAGTTCTTCTTCGCCGCACCGCCGCTGAAGGTCACCGGCGCCGTCGGCTCGCCCGTGAACCCGCTCGCGCTGAAGTAGGCGCCGGGGGCATCGCGCCGTGTCCGGCCACCCGGGCCTGGGGCTCAGCAGGCCGCCAAGAGCGTGGAGACCTCGGTCAGGGTCGAGATCCGATGTATCCCGGCCGGAGTCGGGGTCGCCGTTTCCGCCCGGTCGAGCCAGATGGCGTGGAGGCCCGCGTTGCGCGCGCCTTCGGCGTCCACGTCCAGCTTGTCGCCGACGTAGGCGATGCGAGCGGGCGGCAACTTCAGGGCGGCGCACGCGGCCTGGAAGGCCCTGGGGTCGGGTTTCTCGCAGCCGAGCCGGTCGGAGCAGAGGAGCACTTCGAAGTGGTGGCGGAGGCCCAGGGCCGTCAGCCGGCGCTCCTGATGGACGGTGCTGGAGTTGGACAGGATTCCTTGGCGGTGAGGAAGCGCGGCCAGCGCCGATGCCGCGTCGGGGAACGCCGACCATGCCGCTGCGAACAGCGCCTCGTATCGCTCGTGCCAGGCGTCCGCTTCGATGTCGCTCAGCGGACGGCCGACGAACGTGCGGACTCTGACGCGGCGGTACTCCTCGTACGTCAGCCGGCCCGCTGTGAGGCGCAGACGTGCGGCCTCGGCGATCCGGTGCCAGCGCTCCAGGGCGGCCTCGTCGGAGGGGAGGCCCTCCGCCTCGAAGTGGCGCAGCAGTCCGGTCCGTTCCGAGCCGGTGAAATCGAAGATCGTGTCATCGACGTCCCACAGCACGGCCTCGATCATGGTCTGAGGCTAGCTCGGCGAGGGCGCGAAGGCGCAAGGTCAAGACGCGGCGGCGCGGGTAGGGACCCCGGTGTGGGACGGGCGGTGTCTCGGGATCCTGATCGGCTGGTCCTGTTCACTGATGCGGTCGTCGCGATCGCCGTGACGCTCCTTGTGCTGCCGCTGGTCGAGGTGGTGCCGGAGGCGGTGCACGCGCACCGGCGGTCGGTGGAGGTCGTCACCGGGCACCTCCCGCAGATCTGGGCGTTCGCGCTCAGCTTCGTGGTGATCACCCGGTTGTGGTTCGTGCACCACCGGGTGTTCGAGCACATCGGCGGCTACACGCGCGGCTTGATGGCGCTGAACACGGGATGGCTGTTCGCCATCGTGGTCCTGCCGTTCCCCACGGAGATGGTCGCCTCCTATCCGGGGGACGACCGCTTCACCGTGATGCTCTACATCGGGAACGTCCTCGTCGCGACCGCCTGCCAGGCCGCGCTGGCCGTGCTCTCCTACCGGGACCCGGACGTCGCGTCGAAGACGGATCCGGCCGGGATCGAGTCGGTCCGCGGCGCCCTGTCGGCCGTGGTGCTGCTCGGACTGAGCCTCGCCGTGGTCGCGGTGCTCCCCGGCGTCTCGTATTACGCCCTGCTGCTGCTCTTCCTCTCGAAGCCGGTGAGCAGGATCTGGAGCCACGCCGGCCTGTGACCGCCGCCCTTATCGGGGTTTAACCCTCCTCGCGTCATGCTCGGCGGCATGCGTGTACTGATCGTCGAGGACGAGCGGGTGCTCGCGGACACGATCGCCGAGGGCCTGCGGGACGAGGCGATGGCCGTGGACGTGGTGTACGACGGCGACGACGCGCTGGAGCGCGCCTCCTACAACGAGTACGACGTGGTCGTCCTCGACCGGGATCTGCCGACCGTCCACGGGGACGACGTGTGCCGGGAGCTGGTGGGGCGGCGGAGTCCCACCCGGATCCTGATGCTGACCGCGTCCGGGGACGTCGACGACCGGGTGGACGGGCTGACGCTCGGCGCCGACGACTACCTGCCCAAGCCGTTCGTGTTCGGCGAGCTGGTGGCGCGGGTGCGGGCGCTGGCGCGCAGGTCGGGGCCGCCGGTGCCGCCCGTCCTGGAGGGCCGGGGCATCCGGCTCGATCCGCACCGGCGCAGGGCGGCGCGGGACGGGCGGGAGCTGCGGCTCACCAACAAGGAGTTCGCCGTGCTGGAAGAGCTGCTGCGGGCGGAGGGCGGCGTGGTGAGCGCCGAGCGGCTGCTGGAGCGGGCGTGGGACGAGAACATCGACCCGTTCAGCAACATCGTCCGGGTCACGATGGCGACGCTGCGGCGCAAGCTCGGGCAGCCGCCGGTGATCGAGACGGTGACGGGGTCCGGGTACCGGCTGGAGGCGCGGTGAAGAGGCTGAGCGTCAGGACGCGGCTCACGCTGGTGTACGGGTCGCTGTTCCTCGTCACGTCGGCGGCGCTGGTCGCGGTGACGTACCTGCTGACCGTCCGGACGATGGACGCCCGGTTCACCTCGCGCCAGAACGTGGACGCGACGACCGTCACCCGGCTGCGGGCGCTGGCCGTCAACGGGGACGTCACCCAGCTGGTGAAGTTGAAGGCCGACGCCGACCGGGAGCTGGCGCGGCAGAAGCACGAGGTCCTGGCGCAGCTCCTGCAGAGCTCCCTGGTGACGATGCTGGTGCTGGGCGTCCTGGGCGTGGTGATCGGGTACGTGGTGGCGGGGCGGATGCTGCGGCCGCTGCACACGGTGACGGCGACGGCGCGGCGGCTGTCGGAGAGCAACCTGCACGAGCGGATCGCGCTGGACGGCCCGCAGGACGAGATCAAGGACCTGGCCGACACCTTCGACCGGATGCTGGACCGGCTGAACCGCGCGTTCGACGCCCAGCGCCGGTTCGTCGCGAACGCCTCGCACGAGCTGCGCACACCGCTGACCATCAACCGGACGGTGCTGGAGGTCGCGCTGGCGAGCCGGCGGAGCCCGCCGGAGACGAGGGCGCTCGCGGACGTCCTGCTCGGCAACACCGCGCGCCACGAGCGGCTCATCGAGGGACTGCTGCTGCTGGCGAAGTCCGAGCGGGAGCCGGACGCGCGGGTCGGCACGCCGCTGCCGGACGTGGTGCGCAGCGCCCTCGACCAGCTCGACGGCCGGGCGGAGGAGGCGGGCGTGGACGTCGAGGCCCGGCTCGGCCCGGCGGCGGTGGCCGGCGACCCGGTGCTGCTGGAGCGGTGCGCCGTGAACCTGGTGGAGAACGCCGTGAAGTACAACGTGCGGGACGGGCGGGTCTGGGTGCGCACGGGCGTCCGGGACGGCGAGGCGTTCCTGCGGGTGGTCAACACCGGGCGGCCCGTCCCGTCCTACGAGGTCGCGACGATCTTCGAGCCGTTCCGGCGGCTGCGCGCGGACCGGACGGGGTCCAGGGACGGCGCGGGACTCGGGCTGTCGATCGTGCGGGCGGTGGTCACGGCGCACGGCGGCTCGATCGACACCGTCCCGCGGCCGGACGGCGGCCTGTCGATCACGGTCCGGCTGCCGGTGGCCGCCGAGCCCGCCGCCTAGGCCCTGCTCGAATCGGCCAGGCCACGCGCGAACGCGTGACCTGGCCGGTGGAGCGAAGCCGCAGGCGAGCGGAACCGGGCAGATCGCGAAGCGATGCCGCGTTCGCCCAGGCCCGGCACGTAGCGAGCCGCAAGGCGAGCGAAGTGGGCCGGGGCTAGATCAACACAGCGGCGGCTGCGGCCACAGGACGCGGCCCTCGGGCTCGGGCCCGCCGGGGCGGGCGGTGAGCCAGCGGTGCACCACCTTGCCGGTCGCGTTGCGGGGCAGCTCGGGGATGAAGTACACGTCGCGGGGAACCGCGTAGCGGGCGACCTGGGCGTGCACGTAGGCGCGGACGGCGTCGGCGTCGAGGCGGGCGCCGGGCCGCAGGACGACGTACGCGGCGAGGCGCTGCCCCCACTCGGGGTCGGGCACGCCGGTGACCGCGACCTCGCGGATCTCCGGCATCCGCATCAGCGCGTCCTCCACGTCGCCGGGGACGATGTTCTCGCCCCCGGACACGACCATGCCGTCGTTGCGGCCGTCCACGAACAGCAGCCCGCGGTGGTCGACGTGGCCGAGGTCGCCGGTGGCGAGCATGCCGTCGCGGACCTCCATCGGCTCGCCGCCGGTGTAGCCCTCGAACAGCAGCTCGTTCGCGGCGAAGATCTGCCCGCGGGTGGAGCGGCCGAGGCGGCGGCCCTGCTCGTCGAGGATCGCCAGGGCGGTGTTGCGCGGCGGGCGGCCGGCGGTGCGCGGGTCGAGCCGCAGATCGCGCGGGGTGGCGATGGACACCCAGGACGCCTCGGTGGAGCCGTAGACGTTGTAGAGCCGGTCGCCGAACGCGTCCATGAACCGGGTCGCGAGGTCGCCGGGCAGCGCGGCGCCGCTCAGCGCCGCGATCCGCAGCGAGGACGTGTCGTACCGCTCGCGGACCTCGGGGGCCAGTTCGAGGATCCGCTGCAGCATGACCGGGACGGCGAACAGGGCGGCGTCCCGGTGGGAGGCGACGGCCCGCAGCGTCCGCTCGGGGTCGAACCGGCGGTGCAGGACGACCGGCGCCCGCAGCGCCCAGGCCATCTGCAGCGCGGCGTAGCCCCAGGTGTGGAACAGCGGCGCTTCGATGATCATGGTCTGCCGGGCGCGCAGCGGGATCCGGGACGTCATCGAGGCCAGCGGCCACAGGCCGGGCCGGGGCGGGCGGCGGGCTCCCTTCGGGCGGCCGGTGGTGCCCGAGCTCAGCATGATCGTCCGGCTCTGGATCTGCGGCGGCCCGGCGGCGGGCGCCGGGGCCGACCGGATGATCTCCTCGATGCTCGGCCCGGGGTCGGCGGGCACGGCGTCCGGGGCGGGGCGGGGCCGCGGCAGCGTCGCGGCGGGGACGGGGGCCGACAGCGGGGCGGCGGCGGGCGGCCGCCGGTCGGCCCACACCACCTTCCGGCGCAGGGCGATCGGGACGTTCGCCAGCAGCGGCGCGAACTCGGCGTCCGCGACGAGCAGGGTGGGGCGCAGCTCGCCGAGCACGGCGCGGATCTGGCCGGTTCCGAAACCGGTGTTGAGCAGCACGACCTCCGCGCCGCGCCGGGAGCAGGCGACGAGGGTCAGGGCCATGCCGCGGTGGTTGCGGCACAGGACGCCGACGCGCGGGCGGGGGCCGTGCAGCGGCAGGCCCGCGGCGAGGCGGGCGGCGAGCTCGTCCAGTTCGGCGAACGTCAGCTCGCCCTCGTCGTCGATCAGGGCGGCGCGGGACGGGGAGCGGGCGGCGGCGGAGGCGACCAGCCCGGCGAGCGTCGTCCCCCAGCGCCGCAGCGTGCCGAACTGGCGGACCGTCCCACGGGGCCCGCCGGAGAACAGCAGGCCGGTGCCGAGCAGGAGGGCGGCGAGGTCGCGGATGTGCCCGAGCCGCCGGCGCATCCCCGGCCGGTAAGCGGGCCTCGCGTGGGTCACCGTGCCCTCCTCCGGTGATTTCCGGTCACGTTACCCATCAGTCATGAGCCGGACAAGGGCATGAGAACCCCGACCCGGGGCATCAGCGCGCTGAGCGGCGCGTCAGTGGTTACTGACGAGTAGCATTAAGGGTTACCAGCAAGTAGCATCGCTGACGCGGGTCCTCGTGCCGCCGGCAGGGGCGGCGCGAGGCTCGACACCTTCACCCGAGTCCATCGCAGGGAGGACGACCCGTGCCTCGCACCGCACGCGACGTCGTGTTCGTCGACGGCGTCCGCACGCCGTTCGGCAAGGCCGGCCCCAAGGGCCTCTACGCGCAGACCCGCGCCGACGACATGGTCGTCCGCGCGATCCGCGAGCTGATGCGCCGCAACCCGTCCCTCCCGCCCGAGCGGGTGGACGAGGTCGCCGTCGCCGCCACCACCCAGACCGGGGACCAGGGCCTGACCATCGGGCGGTCCGCCGCCGTGCTGGCCGGGCTGCCGAAGAGCGTCCCCGGCTTCGCCGTCGACCGGATGTGCGCGGGGGCCATGACCGCCGTCACCACCACCGGCGCCGGCATCGCGTTCGGCTCCTACGACGTCGCCATCGCGGGCGGCGTCGAGCACATGGGCCGGCACCCGATGGGCGAGGGTGTGGACCCGAACCCGCGGTTCCTCGCCGACAGGCTGGTCGACCCGTCCGCCCTGGTCATGGGGTCGACCGCGGAGAACCTGCACGACCGGTTCCCCGGCATCACCAAGGAGCGCGCCGACGCCTACGCCGTGCGCAGCCAGCGGAAGGTCGCCGAGGCCTACGCGGCCGGGAGGATCCAGCCCGACCTGGTGCCGACCGCGGTCCGCTCCGCCGAGCTGGGCTGGGGCCTGGCCACCGAGGACGAGCCGCCGCGGCCCGGCACGACGATGGAGAGCCTGGCCTCGCTGAAGACGCCGTTCCGCGTGCACGGCAACGTCACGGCCGGCAACGCCGCGGGCCTCAACGACGGCGCCACCGCCTGCCTGCTCGCGGCCGAGGACGTCGCGCGCGAGCTCGGCCTCGCGCCGCGGATGCGGCTCGTCGACTTCGCCTTCGCGGGCGTCGAGCCGGAGGTGATGGGCGTCGGGCCGGTCCCCGCGACCGAGAAGCTCCTCGCCCGCAACGCGCTGACCATGGACGACATCGGCCTTATCGAGATCAACGAGGCCTTCGCCGTGCAGGTGCTCGCGTTCCTGGAGCACTTCAAGATCGCCGACGACGACGCGCGGGTGAACCCGTGGGGCGGCGCGATCGCCCTCGGCCACCCCCTCGCCTCGTCCGGCGTGCGGCTGATGAACCAGCTGTCCCGTCTTTTCGAGGAGCGCACGGACGTCCGGTTCGGGCTGACCACGATGTGCGTCGGCATGGGCATGGGCGGAACCGTCCTCTGGGAGAACGCGAACTGGGAGGGCGCCAAGTGAACCCCGACATCTTCAAGGACGAGGTCGTCACGCACGCGCGCGTACGCGACGTGACGCTGCCCTACGGCGCGGGCACGCTCGCGCTGATCACGCTCGACAACGGCTTCGACCACACCAAGCCCAACACGTTCGGCCCCGGCGGCCTCGCCGAGCTGAACGCCGCGCTGGACGAGGTCGCCGGGCGCGACGACATCGCGGCCGTCGGCGTCATCGGCAAGCCGTTCGTCTTCGCGGTGGGCGCCGACCTCAAGGGCGTCCCGATGATCCGGCGGCGCGAGGACGCCGCCGCCATCGGCAGGCTCGGGCACGACGTGTTCCGCCGCCTCGGCGAGCTGGGCGTCCCGTCCTTCGCCTACTACAACGGCGCGGCGATGGGCGGCGGAGTCGAGATCGGCCTGCACTGCACCTACCGGACGATCTCGCGCGGCGTCCCGGCGTTCGCGCTGCCCGAGGCGTTCCTCGGCCTCGTCCCCGGCTGGGGCGGCACCTACCTGCTGCCGAACCTGATCGGCGCCGAGAAGGCGCTCAAGGTCGTCATCGACAACCCCCTGGCCCAGAACCGGATGCTCAAGGGCGCGCAGGCCCACGAGCTCGGCATCGCCGACGCGATCTTCGACTCGGCCGACTTCCTGGAGGAGTCCCTCGCCTGGACGGCCCGGGTGCTCAAGGGCGAGATCACCGTGGGCCGCCCGGAGGTCGACAAGGGCAAGGCGTGGGACGACGCCGTCGCCATGGCCCGCTGGAACGTGGAGGGCAGGCTCCACGGCGCGGCGCCGTCCTTCACCCGGGCGCTGGACCTGGTCGCCGCGGCCAAGGACCGCACCCGCGACGAGGGCTTCGCCGCCGAGGACGAGGCCCTGGCCGACCTCATCATGAGCGACGAGCTGCGCGCCGGGCTCTACGCGTTCGACCTCACCCAGAAGCGCGCGAAGCGGCCCGCCGGGGCGCCGGACAGGGAGCTCGCCCGCAAGGTCACCAAGGTCGGCGTCGTCGGCGCCGGGCTGATGGCCTCGCAGCTCGCCCTGCTGTTCGCGCGGCGCCTGGAGGTGCCGGTCGTGCTCACCGACCTCGACCAGGAGCGCCTGGACAAGGGCGTCGGCTACGCGCACGGCGAGATCGACAAGCTGCTCGGCAAGGGGCGGCTGTCCCCCGACAAGGCCAACCGCCTCAAGGGGCTCATCACCGGCTCGCTCACCAAGGACGCGTTCGCCGACGCCGACTTCGTCATCGAGGCCGTCTTCGAGGAGATGTCGGTCAAGCAGAAGGTGTTCGCCGAGGTCGAGGAGTACGTCTCCGCCGAGTGCGTCCTCGCGACCAACACCTCCTCGCTGTCGGTCACCGAGATGGCCTCCGGGCTCGCCCACCCCGAGCGGGTGGTCGGGTTCCACTTCTTCAACCCGGTCGCGGTGCTGCCGCTGCTGGAGATCGTCCGGGGCGAGCGGACCGACGACGCGGCCCTCGCCACCGCGTTCGCCGCGGGCAGGGCGCTGAAGAAGTCCTGCGTCCTGGTCAAGGACGCCCCGGCCTTCGTCGTCAACCGCGTCCTGCTGCGGCTGCTCGCCGAGATCGTCAGGACGGTGGACGAGGGCACGCCGATCGAGGTCGCCGAGCGCGCCGCCGCCCCGCTCGGCCTGCCGATGCCGCCGTTCGTGCTGATGGGCCTGGTCGGCCCGGCGATCGCGCTGCACGTCAACGAGACCCTGCACGCGGCGTTCCCGGACCGGTTCCCGCTGTCGGACAACCTGGCGGCGATGGTCGCGGCGGGCAAGAGCGGCGTGTACCTGCCAGACCTCACCCTCGACCCCGAGGTCGTGGAGATCTTCTCCGGCGGGTCGAGCCCCTCCACCGAGGAGCAGGTCCTCGACCGGGCGCTCGCGGCCCTCGCCGACGAGATCCGGATCATGCTGGACGAGGGCGTCGTCGCGGCGCCGCAGGACATCGACCTGTGCATGATCCTCGGCGCCGGCTGGCCGTTCCATCTCGGCGGCATCACCCCGTACCTGGACAGGTCCGGCGTCGCCGAGCGCGCCGCGGGCGGCCGCTTCCTGGAGCCGGGGGTCGCCTCCCTGCCCTCCTGACCCCGGCCCTCCTCGACCACGGTCCCATCCCGGAAGAAGGGGCGTTCCGAACCGCCTTTGGAACGCCTCTTTTCCGGCGTTTCCCCTTGTCACGGACATGCGCGAGTTTCGGCGGATCATAACCCGCGCACAAATGGGCATACGGCTGACGGTCGTATGCCGTGCACCGGACACGAGGGGGGCGCCGAAATTGAACGTGCTGCGCACGAAGTCGGTCGAGCAGTCGATCAGGGACACCGAGGAGCCCGAGCACCGGCTCCGCCGTGACCTGTCGGCGTTCGACCTGACGGTCTTCGGGATCGGCGTGATCATCGGAACCGGCATCTTCGTGCTCACCGGCGAGGTCGCCAAGGACAAGGCCGGTCCGGCGGTCGCGCTGTCGTTCATCCTCGCCGCCGTCGTGTGCGGCCTCGCGGCGCTCTGCTACGCCGAGTTCGCCTCCACCGTCCCGGTCGCCGGCTCGGCCTACACCTTCTCCTACGCCACGATCGGCGAGTTCCCCGCCTGGATCATCGGCTGGGACCTCATCCTGGAGATGGCCCTCGGCGCGGCCGTGGTGTCGGTCGGCTGGTCGGGATACTTCGCCTCGCTGCTGGACGACGCGGGGGTCACGATCCCGACGGCGCTCGCGGCCCCGCCGGGCGAGGGCGGGACGGTGAACATCCCCGCCATCTGCCTCGTGCTGGTGGTGACCGCGCTGCTCGTCCTCGGCGTCAAGATCTCCTCGCGGGTGAACGCGGTGGTCGTCTCGATCAAGGTGGCCATCGTGCTGCTGGTGATCTTCGCCGGGCTGTTCTTCGTCAAGGGCGCCAACTACCACCCCTTCATCCCGCCGTCCAAGCCGACGCCGAGCGTGGAGGGCCTCAAGGCGCCGCTGATCCAGGTCATGACCGGCCACGCGCCGGTCAGCTACGGCTGGCTCGGCATCTTCTCGGCCGTCGCCATCGTGTTCTTCGCCTACATCGGCTTCGACATCGTCGCGACCGCGGCCGAGGAGGCGCGGCGCCCGCAGCGGGACCTGCCGATCGGGCTCATCGGCTCCCTCATCATCACCGCCGTCCTGTACGCGGCCGTGGCGAGCGTCGTCGTCGGCATGCAGAAGTACACGGAGCTGAGCGTCGCCGCGCCGCTCGCGGACGCGTTCAAGGCCGTCGGCCATCCCGTCTTCGCCACGATCATCAGCATCGGCGCGGTCGTCGGGCTCACCACCGTCGTTCTCATCCTGCTCCTCGGGCAGAGCCGCATCTTCTTCGCGATGGGCCGCGACGGCCTGCTGCCGCCCTGGCTCTCGGCCGTCCACCCGCGCTTCGGCACCCCCTACCGCGCGACCATCATCATGGGCGTGATCGTCGCGGTGCTCGCCGGGTTCATCCCGCTCGCCGAGCTGGCCGAACTGGTCAACATCGGCACGCTGTTCGCGTTCCTCGTCGTCTCGATCGCCGTGATGATCCTGCGCCGCACCCGCCCCGACCTGCCCCGCGCGTTCCGCACGCCCTGGGTGCCGGTGATCCCGATCCTGTCGGTGCTGGCCTGCCTGTTCGTGATGATCAACCTGCCGGTGGAGACCTGGCTGCGGTTCCTCGCCTGGATGGTCGTGGGCGGTGTCGTCTACGCCGCCTACGGGTACCGCAACAGCAGGGTGGGCCGTCGGGCGGAGCAGATTCCCTCCAAGTCCTGACACCGCCCCGCCGTGACGGGAGTCACGGTGTCCTTTCGACCGACGGGTGTGCACAATGGCGCGCATGGCACCTCCAGCGCGCGTCGCGGTGATCGGGTCGGGGCCGGCGGGGATCTACGCCGCCGAGGCCCTGGTGAAGCAGGCCGGCGACGACGTGCGGGTGGACGTCTTCGACCGGCTCCCGACGCCGTACGGGCTGGTGCGCTACGGCGTCGCGCCCGACCACACCTCGATCAAGTCGATCGCCCGGTACCTGCAGCGGGTGCTGGAGAACCCGGCCGTCCGGTTCTTCGGGTGCGTCGAGCTGGGCCGCGACGTCACCCGCGACGACCTGCTCGGATGTTACGACGCCGTCGTCTACTCCACCGGCGCGATGGTCGACCGGCACATGCGGATCCCCGGCGAGGACCTGCCCGGCAGCATCGCCGCCACCGACTTCGTCAACTGGTACTGCGGGCACCCCGACGCCGCCGACCACGCGTTCGACCTGTCGGTCGAGGAGGTCGCGGTGGTCGGGGTCGGGAACGTCGCCGTGGACGTCGTGCGGATCCTCGCCAAGACGGCCGCCGAACTGCGCGCCACCGACGTCCCCGAGCAGGTGATCGAGGCGCTGTCGCGCAGCCGGGTCCGGCGCGTCCACATGATCGGGCGGCGCGGGCCGGCGCAGGCGAAGTTCACCACGAAGGAGGCGCGCGAGCTGGGCGAGCTGCCCAACGCGAGCATCCACGTCAGCCCGCGGGACATGGAGCTCGACCCGGCGAGCGCGGAACTGGCCGAGAGCGACCGGCACGTCCGCGGCAACATCAAGGCGCTGAGCGCCTGGACGGACGAGCCCGCACCCGGCCGCGCCCGCCACATCGACGTGCGGTTCTGGCGCGCCCCCGTCGAGATCCTCGGCACCGACCGCGTCGAGGGCCTCAAGCTGGAGAAGACCCGGCTGGACGAGTCGGGCCGCGTCACCGGCACCGGCGAGTTCGAGACGCTTCCGGTCGGCATGGTGCTGCGCTCCGTCGGCTACCAGAGCGTCCCGCTGGAGGGCGTCCCGTTCGACGAGCGCTCCTTCGTCGTCCCGAACGAGGGCGGCCGCATCGTCGGCCCGGACGGCGCCTTCGTGCCCCGCGAGTACGTCGCCGGCTGGATCAAGCGCGGGCCCTCCGGCGTCGTCGGGACCAACAAGTCCGACGCCGCCGAGACCGTCCGCAACCTGCTGGAGGACCTCGCGGACGCCGGGACGGCGCCCGAGCGCACCATCGAGGAGCTGCTGGAGTCGCGCGGGCTGCCCGTCGTCACCTACGACGACTGGCTCAACCTGGACGCCGCCGAGGTCGCCCTCGCCCGCAGCCTCGACCGCGGGGAGCGCGTCAAGCTCGCCCGCTGGGAGGCGATGCGGTCCGCCTGCCGGGGTTCCGCGTGATCCTTCCGAAGTCCCCGCCGGGAAACTAGTGACGCAAAGGTGACCCGGACGCTACGGTGCGCGTGTGACCGGCGGTCCTGAACTGCACGGGTTCCCCCCACCCGAGACGGTCCCCGACCTCAGGTGGCTAGGACCCGACTACGTCTCCGTACTCGTGTACGACCTGACGCGGGGTCTCCTGCGCCAGGATCCGCGCACGTCCGTCATGGGCGTGCGCTGCGAGGGCATGCCCCGGCTGGCGCCCTCGGTCGACCCGGCGGGGGTCATCCGCGCGCACGACGCGTGCTTCCCGCTCCAGGTCTACGTCCAGGACGGCGCCGGGCGCCCCTGGTGCCTGCGCGGGCGATGGACGTACTTCGGACGCGACCTCGGCACGTCCGGCGCGTCCATCACCCACGCGTGGCGGCTGCTGTCCGCCGAGGGCGGCTAGGAGCGCTCGTCGGAGGTGGCGGGCTCGTCGGCGTCGGCGGTGAGGCGCGCCACCGACTCGGTCACGTCGCGCGCCAGCGCCTGCGGCGTGAGGCCGATGTCGGCGAGGATCTGGCCCCGGGACGCGTGGTCGAGGAACTCCTGCGGGATGCCGAAGGTGCGCAGGGGCGCGTCGACGCCGGCGTCGCGCAGCAGCCGGGCCACCGCGTCGCCGACGGCGCCGGTGCGGCCGTTGTCCTCGGCGACGGCAACGAGCGTGTGCTCGCGGGCGAGGTCGAGCAGCGCCGGGTCGAGCGGCTTCACCCACCGGGGGTCGACGACGGTGACGCCGATGCCCTGCGCGGCGATCAGCTCCGCCGCCTCGACCGCCGGTGTCGCCATCGAACCGGCCGCGACCATGAGGACGCGGGCGCCGTTGGAGCCGTCGTGGCGGGCCAGCACGTCCATGCCGCCGGCCTTGCCGACCGCCTCGACGTCGGCGGCGGCCGGGCCCTTGGGGTAGCGGATCGCGGTCGGGCCGTCGGAGACCGCCACGCACTCGCGCAGCAGCTCGCGGAGCCGGGCGCCGTCGCGCGGGACGGCGATGCGCAGGCCCGGGACGAGCTGCAGGATCGACAGGTCCCACATGCCGTTGTGGCTGGCGCCGTCGCTGCCGGTCACGCCGGAGCGGTCCAGGGCGAAGGTGACGGGCTGGCGGTGCAGCGCCGCGTCCATCAGGACCTGGTCGAAGGCGCGGTTGAGGAACGTGGCGTACAGCGCCACGACCGGGTGCAGGCCGCCCATCGCGAGCCCGGTGGCGGAGGTGACCGCGTGCTGCTCGGCGATGCCCACGTCGAAGATGCGGTCGGGGAAGGCCTCGGCGAACGGCGCGAGCCCGACCGGGTAGAGCATCGCGGCGGTGATGCCGACGACGTCGCGGCGCTCGCGCCCGATCGCCACCATCTCCTCGCCGAAGACCTTCGTCCAGTCGGGGCCGCCCATGCAGGTGACGAACTTGCCGGTGGCGGGGTCGAAC